>JBFMDX010000014.1 GCA_040753795.1 Thermodesulfobacteriota bacterium | reverse complement strand
TTCTTGACGCGTTTTACCATCTGGGTACCTCCTTTTATATTGTCGGTTCTTCGTCAAACCTCAATATAACAGGAGCCCCAGATGGTTCCTTCTATTTTATGCTAATGGCCGTGCAAAATTCAGGTATTATCTTAAAAAGGGACTTCTGAAAGAACCTGTTCAGAATCTATGGCGTTAGCAAGAAAACCTTCTTCCTTAAGTGCTGATATAAGTGCTTGATAACCTATCGTGTCATCTGGCTTTCTTTTTAACCATGAGTCAATAATTTCGAAGCCACCATTAGCATATTCTTCAAAAATTATTAAAACTTCATTTTCATTCTCATCTCGGAGAATTTCAATAGATTTTTCTTCGACTAATGCTATAAGATTGAATAGATCAACTGTAGTTGGATGGCCGGAAAAAATACGGCCATCAATTTCTAGCGTTTGTTCTTTAGGTTTAAAGGGAACTCTTTTCTCATATTGAAAACCCAACACAGCCGCAAAACACATAAATTCTCGCATTGTTGGGAAAATGGATCTTGCGGATAACTCATCTCTATTGTCGCAGAATGATCTAACGATTGTTTCATATTTAATGGAACGTCTTACCCCCCTCATTTATAAAATCCTTTCTATTCGAGATAAATTCTTCTCACAGTTATAAAACAATCTATCATATGATTTTCCATTTAAAAAAATTGTGTCGCTGCTTTTTTTATCACGGCGAGAGCCTTTATTCTCTGCAATCAAAATATATTCAGCGCCTATAAAAGGACGAATGGCATCAAGAACAGTTTCATCACCTTGAGAGCTTGATACAAGCATAACAATTTGCGAAGCCATTTGAGGTATTTGTTTTGCTATTGACGCTTTATACTTTTTATCTAATTGCCCATATGGTGAATCAAGGATTAAAGGGGCAATTGTTCCAGGCCTAATGATTTGGCTTTCCAAATCAATTAAACTTTGAGAATATTTTATAAGGGATGATAGAAACATCAAGCTTAAAATCTGATTTTCACCATCACTTTTAGGTACAGGCAACATACTGTCAGAATATAGTAGTTCTATTGAAAAGTCATTATTAAATCTGAAAGAATAATCTTTCCTAGCTGTTTCTTCTAACATTATGTTTACCAATTTAGATATTTCTTCTCTTGCACTTACTTCATAGTCTTTCAAAATTATTTCAAGCATAAGAAATGCTGTTTGAGCGAGTTGTCTCCTAATAAAAATCTTCCTCACTTTCTGGCTTTGACTAGCAAGAACAGCCAACTCTTTTTCTACAGATGGTATTCGTTTTTCAGTCTGTTTTATTATCGTATCACAGTTGCCAATTGTTATTTGAAGTTTACTTAGCTCTTTTTCAATATTATCTCTAGCTTTTTCTTGTTCATTAATTTCTTGGATATTAAGATTTGTTATCTGACTTTTTAATTCTTGAATTTTTTGCTCTAACTTTGACAACTGGTCATGATCACGTGCAATACGCTTTTGTAAATCCTCAAAAGCACTGGGCGCATCCCCTGCTTTCTTCTGGAGGTATTGAATCGTCGCACGTGATCTTGTTACTTTACTTAATAAATTTGCACTACTTGCTTTATTTAGCAATGCAGTGACTGATCTCCACTCTTGGCTTTCAGGTTCAATCCTTCTGCCACATATACATATTTGTGCTGACAATATATCTTCAACAAACTTCTCATCATAAGGGCTTGGAATTCTACCTTTAATTTCTTCTTCGTTTATAAAATCAAGTGTAATTTGCGAAAGTTTTTTACTTACAATTGATGTTGCATAAGCACTAATCCATTTAATTAAATTCAATTCTCCTTCTTTAATATCAGCTAGCTTTTCCTTGTATTCATCTTCTTTTGATAATCTTTGTGAATGTATTTCTTTAGCCCTTATATTTTTTTCTAATTTCTTATTAATTTCATTTTTTAATTTTACTTGAGTTTCAATTTCTTCTTCAGTTTCATCCTTCTTAGCTTTATATTTATCAAGTTTTGTTTTAAGTTCATCCAACTCTTTCTCTTTGTTCTTTATTTGTTCATCATCTGCACACGAACCTATTTTACTGTCGAGTTTTCCTACAATAAATTTTAAATCACTCATAGCTGTCTCTGCAAGCTCACAGCCAAGCATGTTTCTTATAGCCTTACCAATTAATTTATAATTTTTTTCGGCAGAGAATCTTTCTGCAGCTTCTCCATCGAAAAAAAAGTATTTTGCCATTTCTTTAGGAATAACGGAGTTTATAAAAGATACTGGTGCATTAAGAGGGGTAGATATGCTATTGGATATTTTTAAAACACTGAAGTCAGAAGGATTTTCTTTCTTCCCTTCAACAAAATGTCTTTGAGCATTATAAAAAGTACCCTCATGTTCAAAATCCACTGAAACAGAAGCATCCTTTTTCCCTTCTGCAATTGCTTCAAAATTTATAATTTTTTCCTTTTGTTCAAATTTGGATGTAACCAAGTTAAAAAAACACCATAATACAGAATTTAAAATTGTTGTTTTGCCAACACCATTTTCAGCATGTATAAGTGTAACATTTTTGTCTTTATTTGTAGTCAACTCAATATATTGGTTACCATAAAATTGCCTAAAATTATATAAGCTTATTTTATTGATTTTCATTGTCTATTTCCTTAACAGAAAAATTGTTTATCAACTCAGCTAGTTCTTCTCTTCGTTTAGTCTTTTTATTAACATCTTCGTCAGAATACTTTCTCTCTAACGTCATCAGCTTTAACAAAAAATTTATCGCAATATTTTTATCAATTTCAATCATAACTCCTCCTAATATCCATATATTTTAATATTCTCTGGCTCGCCCCTTAAAAACTTGATTTTCATGCCACTTAAGATATTTCGGTTTTGGATAATATGTTTTTCGCAAGGGAGGGGAGATCATTTTGGTATGAAAGGCCAACACCCAATCGTTGAATCCTTGTGTGCCATTGACAATTTCCGAAACAACTATTTTCATTTTGTTATTAACTGTAAATGCGCCTCTGTCAAATAGCTTGTGATGCAGAGAGCATAAAGCTAAACCATTATCCTCTTGGTCTGGCCCATCAGCTTGATACCATTGAATATGCGCTGCCTCCAAAGTCACTAGGGTATCGCCCACCCGCACATTGAAGCCACACACTGCACATTGGTACTGATAAGCTTGCATAATTCGATTACGGAAATTAGGGTCTCGAAATTTTGTTTTAAAAGAAATGTTTCCAATATCTAAGCCAACTGCCTGGAGAATATCTTCATGAATGGAGCTTGGAAAACTGGTATCCAGAATACGAAAGACGACATCAGAGACAAACTTCTTATCCGAAATAAAATGATGAAAAACGTCTTGAGGCAAGCCGCCACTGACATTATGGGTAATTAAGTCTGTCCTGCGGGCATCACCAGAAGAGGTCAATGCCACTTTATGTGGTTTGTCCACTTCCCAAAGGCCATCCTCTTGAAGTCGCCAGAAAGAATATTGCGGGTGATAGTTTACCCTCTTTGGCCCGAATTCTATTAGCAACTTTCTTAGGTTTTGATCTATTTCTGAATAGGGAACAAGGCGTTGCCCGGTTTGGAGAAGACGGGCAATTGAATACAAGAGTAGAAGATGTTTGTGCGGGGCTCGTACCCCCCCACGTTTATAGACATTTAAGTTTGCTATGCGATTTTTGATTTCAGTTTTATTCATTATTACTGTTGTTATAGTTTCAAAAAACTGAAATCGGCACATTCCCTCCCTGGCTTGTTGTCGATTTTGTTATTTTTTTATATCGTATTTATGCTGATTGTGCAATACAACCCCTGTTGACGGCATATTCTTGACTCAAAATATATGGGAAGTTTCAAACTGTATGCGCTCCCTGATTTAATTTGCCCCAATCGTTTTTGAACGAAATTAAATGATCAACACTTACATTCGTCCCAACACGGTTCCGGTCTTCAAAAATTAACGTATTGGTTTCGTCTATTCTTGCTCTTTTATTTTTTTTACGTAATTCCGAAATACGCATCTCCATTACAACTCTAAAATCTTTCGGGTTTACAATATAAAAATCAGCTTCCTCACTATTTTGCTTGCCGGCATAATCAACAAATACGATGAATACGTTATTGCCTGTTATCCCTTTAACTTTCGGCCAGAAATCTTGTCTCTTTGATTTTACTTGGATAGTAATTTCTCTTTTGCCAATTTGCACTGTCATTGGGCTTCGTAAATCACCTTCCTGCAAATTCACTATTTCGTCCTTAAAATGCTCAAGCAACTTTCCTTTTACGAGTTGTTTGGAAACCAATTGTAGTTCGTGTTTACCTAATTGGGTAAGTCTTACATTGCTGTGTTCCATTTTTGATCCTTTTTTTTTGTCTCTAATCGATACTTATCTTCTCACTTGATAGTAACATCCCTATCTTACTAGCATTCTTTAAGCCGTTCAACAACCCCACCCTCCCCTACATGCGGAACAATCAGCCGATACCGGGCGCGGGTGATGCCGCCCACGTAAATCAGGCGGTCGATCTGTTCTGCGGCCCAGCCTTCGGCGTTGGGGGCTAGGTAGTCCAGGCCCGGGAGGAACACCACCGAACAGTCCAATCCCTTGGCGCTGTGGATGATGGAAATGACGGCGCGGTTGGTGGTGATGTCGTAGGCTATCTTGGAGCGGAGGTCCTGCTTTTCGTTTTTCCAGTTGATGAGACTGGTCAAGTTCCCAGAGACCGTCGGACTGAAGGTGCCAGAACGGGAATTCGGGGTGATAGCTTTTTCTGGCCGGGCCGAATTCCATCAGCAGTTTTTTCAGATCCTGATCGGCTTCGGCATAGGGGATAAGGCGCTGGCCGTTTTGCAAACGGCCAAGGGCATATAAAAGAAGAAGGGGTTTGTGGGGAGCGCGTATTCCGCCTCTTTTCCAGACGTTGAGGTTGTCGATACGGTTTCGGATTTCCGTTTTGTTCATTATGGTATTGGTATGTTTTTATAAAACTGATGACGTCACCCCCCTTCCCTGGTTTACTGACGATTTCGTTATTTTCTATACCATATTCGCGTTGAATAGGGAATAGGGAATTGGGAATGGAGAATGAAGAATAGGGAATGGGGAATAGGGAATGGGGAATAGTGAATGGAGAATAGTGAATGGAGAATGGGGAATGGGGAATAGGGAATGAAGAATGGGGAATGGGGAATGGGGAAATCATGGACTATTGGCCTTTGTATTTTTAATTATGCTTGTGAGAATAGCAATCAGTTCGTCCGACTCGCGAATAAGATCGACTAAACGTTCTCGGGAGATGGTCTCCGATTCCGCTAATAAACGGAGCCAGTAATGAGTTTCTCTGGCCTCTTTACAAGCGATTGATATTTTAGAAACAAAGTCAGCCCGGCTTTGCCCCCCCTGGCCTTCCTCAACATTGGCGCCTATTGAGGTGCCACTTCGCAGCAGTTGTTTTGCAATCGTGCGGGAAACCCCGGGCTTTTCATCCAGCGTTTGGCATAATTTGATAATACGCAACGCAAAATCGAATGTTCTTACTGTAATATCTTTTACCATTCACTATTCCTCATTCACTACGCCCATGGGTTTATGAATATCGCTCAGGGCATAAAACAGGGTTTGTTCTACGGTGCTGCATTTCTGGATAATGACGACATTGTGCCACCAGGGGATCCGGGCCAAAATGGCAACAGGTTGTTGCCGAAAAAGTAAAGCGGACCGATGTGCGTTTTGGGGTAATTGCGAAGCAGGCTGCTTCGCAATTGCATCCCCTTGAGAATAAAAGAGATACCATGTTTTTTTGATTACGGCTTCCAGCCGTTTGGATTCGACAAAATTTTTGGCCAGGGTAGTTGTAGACTCTGTCATTATTGATCGATTGTTAAATAACCCCGGACACTATTAAACGAAAGTGGCTTTTTGTTTAATAAAATATGGCTCGCTTTAGCCAAAACTTCGTCTGCCTTTCATGAAACTTCGTTCCGTCTTCGTCATACCGGAGAAAGCCGGCTTGACCAGGGGATTCAGGTAAAATGGAATATATTCATCTTACACTGGATCCCGGCTCACGTTCCGCTTCGCGTCACGGGCCGGGATGACCTCGGGAATGATGACAACCGGGACCGGCATGACGGGAATCGCAGGGCACGGCGCGCCGTGCCCCTACCGGTGCCGGGATGACCTCGGGTTATTGCCATAGCGTCAGTTCTTTCCATTTTTCATGAAACCCCATGGCAGCAGGCCGGATAAAGGGAGACTTTTCCAGTAACTGCTTCATCCTTTGCGGCCAGGTTGTTCCCGGGCTGATCTCTTTTAAAAAATACCCCAGCATGATGACGGTATTGCCCATATAGCGTTGTGTTTCCGGGTTTAGCATTCTGGCAAGGGTATCCGGTTTCTTTGGCAGTTTCACGGTAAATGCCATGCGACGATTCCAGAGACGTCCATGATGAGCCGTTATATTCCGGACAACGGTGAGATGATGCATAAAGGACTGGAAAACGACCTCATCTACACCATAGGGCCGGGCCAGGCGGTTTCTGTCGTTTCTGGATTTGAGGTTCTTGAACCAGAGCGAGAGCTGGCCAAAGGACATGATTTCGGCTGCTGCCCAGACTGGCGGCAAGTGAGGAACGTCATAGGTTTTTTTGTAATGTTCAATGAAAAGCTCGGTGCTTCGTTCCATCTCCTCTTTAAGGGAAGCAATGAGCCCGCGGTGTGCGTTATGATCACGACAATGAGTTTCATCCATATAAAAATGACTGCCATAGAGCACGCCAAGCTCATTGGCAAAATGCGCCCGGAAGGATATTTCCAGCCGCTCGATGGCTTCAAGCATGAGTAGAGGGAATCCAGTAGCCGCGGAACCGGAAGTAGCTGATATGGGAGAGATAACGAAAGACGCGATCCCGGTCGGTGATCTCCATGCCGCGGGAAACCAGCAGATCAATCTGGTCATCGATGGAAAGTGGAAGCTTGGTATATTTCATGCCAAGCCCCCAAAATAAGTAACCCGCCGGGGTGCGCTTGAATCAGAGGCGTGGCGGGTGTTGTTCAGAGTCTGAATTATGGTTAATAAGAAAACATTCTGATTGGCGATTGTCAACATTTTTTTACCCTAAAGAAGACATTATTAATATTGGTTATGTGCATGTTACAAGCAGTTTTTTAGCCTTTCTACTATTCTACGATCCTCCACATACGGAATAATCAGCCGGTAGCGGGCGCGGGTGATGCCCACGTAAATCAGGCGGTCGATCTGCTCCCGGGTCCAGCCTTCGGCTTTGGGGGCCAGGCAGTCCAGGCCCAGGAGGAACACCACGGAATAGTCCAGGCCCTTGGCGCTGTGGATGGTGGAGATGACGGCGCGGTTGGTGGTGATGTCGTAGGATTTCTTGGAGCGGAGGTCCTCGGACATCCACTGGCTCAATATGCCCTGCTGCGAGAGGGCGTCTTCCAGCATTTCCGGGAGGGTGTCGGTCCGGGTCTTGTCCGGTTTCTTCATGGCAAAGAGAAAGGCGATCTCGGAGAAGGGATAGCCCTCCTGCCTTACCAGGTCGGCGGCCCGGCGGGCGATGCCGGCGGTCATGAGGTCGAGGGTTTCAAACCGGCACAGCTCCGGCGGCGGGCCGTGAAAGACATAGGGGTCGCAGAAGAGCGGCATCTGGGGGTCTTCCGGGGCGTCGGCCGGGACGGGGCTGCTGCCGATGAACCGGGCCGCGAAGCCGGCGATCTCGACCGTGTTGCGGTAAACCGGGGTCAGCCGGTGGACCCTGCCCCGGGCCTGGATGCCCAGTTCGCTCCACCGGGTTCCGGGGTGGTAGATGTTCTGGTTCTCGTCCAGGGCGATGGTCAGGTTGCTGGTGACGGGGGAGAGCAGCCCGGTGATCACCCGGAACATGTCCGGGGAAAAGTCCTGGCCCTCATCCAGCAGGATGGCGTCATAGGTTTTACCGAAGGCGCCGACCCGGGACAGGGCTTCCTGAATGATGATGTCGTAATAACCGGGTTCCTCGTTTTCAAAGGATATTTTTTCCCCGATGATGTCGGCGCAGAGTTCATAGAAATGACAGACCCGGACACCGGGTTCGCCCAGGGGGACGGCCTTGGCGGCCAGCAGGCCCCGGATGTAGTTGACCAGGGGGATGTTGTAGCAGACAAAGAGAATGTTTTTGACGGCCGGGTTGTATTTCTGGAGGAAGACGGCCTTGTGGGCCAGGATCAGGGTCTTGCCGCTGCCGGAGGGGCCGATGATGATGCGGTGGCCGCCGTCGAACTGCCGGGCCAGGGCTTCCTGGCAGTTGTCCAGCAGCCGGAGCCGTTCGGCCTGGCTGAGGTGCACGCTGTCCCGGCCCCGGTCCGGCAGGTCGATCCGCACTTCCGGGAACAGGAGCTGCCGGAGGGTCACCCGGTCCGCGTGGGAGACGGTGAATTTAAAGAGGGGGGCAAAGCGCTCGGACAGCGCCGCGGAAAAGCATTTGCCGCTGCGGTCGCTGCAGATGTCCGATTGCGGGTGCAGGTCATCCCAGAAAAAAATCTTGTCCGCCGGGATGACGGCGTCCAGTTTTTTCTCCACGTATTCGTGCTTGTTGACGTTGGGCAAGACCACCCCCATGCTGATGGGGATTCTGGGGTTGCCGCGGTGGATCGGATCGGTGGCAACGAGCTTGCCGTCGGCGCTGATCTTGTGCTTGAGTTCAGAGACGTATTCCCGGGCCTGGTGGAAGGGGTTCTTGCGGGGTGAGGCCTGGCCGTTGATGTCCAGGACGAACTGGTGCGGGTTGGCTTCCCGGATCTGGTCCAGCACCCAGTCCTTGACCTCGAAGATGATCAGGCCGATGGCGTCCGAATAGAGGATGAAGTCCGGCTCCTTGCCGTTGATGTCCGGCAGGTACCAGGCCTGATAGGCGGCATCGGGCTTGGCCACGGTTGCCAGGAACCGGTAAAAGCGGCCCTCGCCTTCGGTGGTGAAGTCGCGGACCTCAACGGGGATCATGAGTGCCATAGTGCCTTATCCGTCACTGATGCGCGGAATTAAATTAATTTTCCGTTCAATTGCAAGTTTTGTTTCGTCCAATTGTCAGAGATAATTCGTCCAATTGCCGATTTACCGAATAACCAAAACCTCTTCTGCCTTGCATGAAACGTCATTCCGTCTTGCACTGGATCCCGGCTCACGTTCCGCTTCGCGTCACGGGCCGGGATGACCTCGGGGGTGTGTCCCCCGGCTCACGCTCCGCTTCGCGTCACGGGCCGGGATGACGGGAATCGTAGGGGCACGGCGCGCCGTGCCCCTACCGGATTCGGTACGCTATAGGCCGGGATTATTTATAGGGCGACCGCGGGTCGCCCCTACATGCCGCCCTGCGTTAGTCAAAAATCCGAATGATCCCCGTTTACGTCGTCATGATCTTCCGGATCGGGTCGGGTCATCTTCCTGTGATGACCGCGGTGTTCATCGAAAAGCGGGATCAGGTATTCTTCGTTGTGGTTGGCGCTTTTCCGGTATTTCCCGGCTCTCAAGGTTTTCTGATCCTGTTTGCGATATTTTACCAGGTAAAGAATCAGGCCGCCGACAACCCAGAAAAAAATCATGATCCATGCTGTCATCGCTTCACGCCCCCGATTTTTTTATATAAATTATTAAGGTTTTCGTGTCAATCAACCGGAAATATTAAGGGTACCTCTAAAAATAGTACGGGGTTGTGACAGATGCGGTCACATTTGCGGGATTTTTTTTTGTTAAGTTTTAAGGGTTAAGGGTTAAGTTTTAAGTTTTAAGTGTTAAGTGTTAAGGGTTAAGGGTCCCAACCGGGCCGGGTTAGGAACTAAACAGATAAATAACAATTGGTTGTGGTCTTGTTTGGTAGAAGGTAGTTTGTCATTTGATCTGGATTATCCGGTTAAACCGGATAATGACCTCGAAGGGGAGGCGGATGATGTCCGCGCGTAGGGGCACGGCGCGCCGTGCCCCTGCCGGTTTCGGCATGGAAGGCGGTTTGAGGGCCGGGATGGCGAAGGGTGAAGGATGCCGATGCGTGCCGGTCATCGGCGCCGCATATTCTGGTTCTGGTTGTTAATCGTGTTGAGGTCATCCATGAGGGTGTCGCTTGACCCTGCTCCGCGGGTATTCCGGTTTCTGGTGTTCCGGCTGTCACCCGCCCATGGATCGTCCTCCTCCTCGGCAAAGGGATTTTCCTCTTCATCGGTTTCGACGTTCTGGTTGATTATATTGCCCCGGGCGTCGACTGTTGTGTTGCCTGTTTTTGCGCCAGGAACAGGAACATAAGAAGAAGTGGCCGGATCCCAGACCATCGTTTGCGTCGTCGTGCGGCTGCCGGTTCCCTTGCCGGAAGGGTCATTCACATAAGATGAAGTGGTCGGATCCCAGACGGACGTTGTCGTGGTCGTTCTGTTGCTGGTTCCCCGCCGGTTATTCGGCTGGTTTGTAATGGTCTGCTTTTCATCCGACTGCGGATCATCATTCTCCGCGAAGGGATTGCCCGGGTCAAGCGTCTGGGTGGTCTGGTTGACAATGTTCCCCCGGGAGTCGAATGTGGTGCTGCCTGTCCCGGCAGCAGGGTCATCCGGGGCATAGGTTTCAATGGTCTGGGTGAGCACATTGCCCCTGGAGTCAATCATGGTGTTGGTGGTTGTTGTTACCGCATCGTCCGCCGGAACGGAGGACGGAAGTAGAATACAGACCATGGCCAGCGTAATGATGAGGATTTTCATGTACCCTCTATTTTTCTCTATTTAATGGAAGGATACGGGCTCGCGCACGATTCTCGTCAAGACTGATTAACGCGCCCTGTTTTAGAATTTGTTCGAACTGCTGAAGAGCGGAAATAATTAAATTGCCGAGGTGTTGAGGAGAAATATTCTGGGTTCGCACTTGGAAGACACTTGGGGAATGCGCATCCGTAGAAGCAAGAATGGCTCCGAAATCAAGATCATGGGTCAAAACCATAAAAGTGTTTGTTCGAGCCCAAGCCATGATTTCATGGTCAGTCGCGTCAGGTGCGCCAACATTCGACCAGTGGACCGCTTCATGACCTGCGTTTGTCAATAAAACGACCCAGCGTGGGGATAAATTCATGTCAATTAGGATTTTCATTTGGTCACATGGCCAGAGTGACTTCAATCTCTTCTACACGCCAGGCAGCATAACGAAGGGCCTCATCGATGTCACCGTTCTCAAGGTACGGATACATCTCCAATACTTCCTGCCTTGTATGCCCGGCAGCGATCAAGCCAACGATCATCCCCACCGTGACCCGCATGCCTCTAATGCATGGTTTTCCGCCCATCACTTCGGGATTAAAGGTAATCCGTGCTAATCGTTCCATCATGACTCCTAATCCGGTGTTTCATAAAATATTTCGACATGGATAAAAATATCTCTATTTCTTTTTATTTTGCCATATTCTTTATTAAACTCAAGCCATTTCCTTATTCTCTCCACTCTGATGAACCATGGCGTAAACCATTAGAGGATGACAATATAGGGTCCGATATGAAGGTCGCGAAAGGGGCGTTGAATGCAAACGGCGCGTAGGTTATTCCGTGCCGTTCTCGACAGGTTGCGCTTCTTCCTGTTCGTCGCGGGCTTCGGTGTCGACAAAATATTCCCGGAAACGCCAGATGGAGAACCGCACCTGCGTTTTACTGTCCGGTTTGGGCCAGGGGTTGTCGAGTTCAAACAGGACCAATCCCGGCCCTGACACTCTGGTAACCGGGTTCCGGCCGGATCCGATTTCCTTGACGGTATACACGTTTCCCTTGCGGGGCACCTCCCGGGCATAGTCCCAGACCTGGACCGGGAAGTCATCGTTGATGCAAATGACCAGTGAACCGGGAACGATCATGTGGGCCCTCCCCTGTTGATCCGTTGAAAAAACGATTTTATTTTGGTTTTTATAATAGCATATTTCCGTGACAGATCCGGTCACAGTTGCGAAATATTTTTTTATGGAATATGGAATATAGCAATTTTATCTGGATGCCGGCTCGGGGGCCGGCATGACGAGGTGTGAAGGATGCCGGCATGATTTATGGGCGACCGGCGGGTCGCCGTTACAGGAGAGAACAGGATGGAATTTCTGACTGATCCGCATATGTGGCTGGCGCTGGTTACCCTGACGGCGCTTGAAATCGTTCTGGGCATCGACAACATCATCTTTATCGCCATTCTGGCCGGCCGTCTGCCGGAAAACCAGCAGGCCGCGGGCCGCCGGGCCGGGCTGGGCAT
The DNA here is from genome assembly GCA_040753795.1 of Thermodesulfobacteriota bacterium. Lineage (NCBI taxonomy): Bacteria > Pseudomonadati > Thermodesulfobacteriota > Thermodesulfobacteriota bacterium. Next base: position 100,404 of record JBFMDX010000014.1, on the reverse strand, counting down.
GGCCCTGATCACGCGGATCCTGCTGCTCTTTTCCCTGACGCTGATCATGCGGCTGACCGCGCCCCTGTTCACGGTACTGGGCAACGACATCTCCGGCCGGGACATCATCCTGCTGGGCGGCGGGCTGTTCCTGCTGGCCAAAAGCACCGTGGAAATTCATGCCCACATCGAGGGCGATGAGGAGGACAACGGCCCGGGCGGCAAAATGGACGCCCACCCGTCCTTCTTTTCCGTGGTCTCGCAGATCATGGTGCTGGACATCGTCTTTTCCCTGGACTCGGTCATCACCGCCATCGGCCTGGCCGAGCAGATCGGCGTCATGGTGGCGGCCATCGTCATCGCGGTGGGGTTCATGATGTTTCTGGCCGGAAGCGTCAGCGCCTTTATCGAAAGACATCCCACGGTCAAAATGCTGGCCCTGTCCTTCCTGCTGCTGGTCGGCATGGCGCTCATCGGCGACGGACTGGACCTGCACATTCCCAGGGGATACATCTATTTTGCCATGGGCTTCTCGATTTTTGTGGAAATGCTCAACCTGAAAGTCCGCGCCCGGGAGAAATCCGCCAACCGGTAAGATAAGCGCTCCCCTCTTCCGTGTTTTTCCCGGATGGAGCAAGACACATACCACATCAGGCGAACCGACCGGTTTCAACCGGTTTTGACGGATTTTGCCGGTCTGTTTTTTTGACTTTCCGCCTGCGTTTCAGCAGGATAATCAAAAATGATGCGGCACGCGGGCGACCGCGGGTCGCCTTTTGGAGGGCTGAAGCCCTCCGCTACATGGCTGTGCCGTATAAGTTTGTTTTGCTAAGGCCGTTAACCACGTAATTGGGGGGATCATGATGCGCAACAAACCGGGAATCCGCGGCATTGTCCGCTGGCTTCGTCTGTCCGTTATTATGGTTTCAGGGATCGCCGTCATGGCGGGCCTTTACGGGTGCGATGACTCGGATCACGACGGCAACGGCACGCGGGAACCGGCCGTGCCGGAGTTGCGGGCGATCAGCGCCGAACAGGCCGTTGAACTGGCCGCCTATCTGCGCCGGGTCCGGGTCCAGGGCGGCACCGGAGAGGTGCCTTCCCGGCAGCTGGTTGAAGCGGACGCGGCCGACGAAACCGGCGGAGAAACCCCCATCGCCTGGGCCATGATCAATATTTCCTGCGAAGAACGGGCGCTGGTTCTGCAATACGCCGCCGCTTCGTCCTCTTTCCCTCTGCCGGAGGAGCCCTTTGTCATGCGCGAACAGGACATAACCGCCGAATCAGTGCAGGCCCTGGCCGACAACCCGGGAATCGACACGGCCACCATCAATATCGCCGGCCCGCTGATCATGGAGGCGGCGTTCACCGATCCGGACGGATCGGAACTGCCCGGAGAACCCGCCATATTTTACTGGCCCTATCACAAAGGCACTGTCGTCAACGTCGAAGGGACGCTGAAGGTCATCGATCTTTCCACGGGGGACGAGCCCCTGGATATCGACCAGTGGGCCCACTGCCTGGTCGATGAATCGGTGGATTGCCATCACATGGACGAGGACGAGTTCATCACCATGAAAGGATACTGGAACAGCATGATGGGCGCGGCTTATTTACCCCAGGATCCGCCCGAGCGGATCTGCGGGTACACCATCACCCCCATGTTCACCTTCCGCTGGGATCAGACGCCGATGGACCTGGTGGAACAATTACAGTGGACGCCCGACGCCATGGTCACCCAGACGGAAGGGTTCCGGTCCCTGATGGCCATGGATTACGGCGTGACCGTCGATGAGGAGGACGCGCCCGGTTTCACCTGCGCCTATACCCCCCATGACACGGACTGGCTGTGCCAGTACCGGGACCCGCCCTATTGCGGCCAGTAGGGGCAAGGAACGGGCATTAATCGAGGGCTTCCAGGATGCGGCGGCAGGCCTGGGCCGTGCCGCCCTGGCGCTGGCTGATAAAAGCGGCGGCCTGGTCCCGGATGGTTTGCCGGGACGGCGGGGCTTCCAGGAGAACGACCAGTTCGGCTGCCGCCGCCTGCCAGTCCGGCGTTTTGCGCACCAGGCCGGCGGAAAACAGTTCCTCGCCCACCCAGGTAAAATTGTCCCAGTACGGCCCGATCACCGGCACCACCCCGTGGACCAGGGGCTCCAGGAAGTTCTGCCCGCCCAGGGGCGCCAGGCTGCCGCCCACGAACACGGCCGCGGCTTCGGCATAGGCGGCGTTCAACTCACCGAAGGTATCCCAGAGTACGACCGTGTCCGGCCCGGCCGGGCCGGCGGAAAGCGCGGAGCGAAGGACCCATTTTATTCCGGCTTTGGCAAGCAGCTGCCGCCAGGCATCGAGGCGGTGCATGTGCCGGGGGAAAAGGCCCACGACCAGGCCCGGCAAAAGGCCGGTGATCAGCCGGATCATGTCCAGGACCAGGGGCTCCTCTTCCTGGCGGATGGAGCCGAAAACCAGAAATCGCGAATCCTTCGGCAGGAGGTTCCGGATCGCGAGGGCGCTTTGCGATTCCGGGCCCTCCACGCGGACGCCGTCAAACTTCATGCTGGGCATGGTCTCGACCCGGTCGGGCCCGAACAGGGCCGCGAACCGTCCGGCATCGTCCGGGGACATGGCCAGCACCTTGTCCGGGGCCAGTGCCTTGCAGAATCCGGGCAGGAGCCGGTACCGTTTCAGGCTCCGGTCCGTCATGCGGCCGTTGACGATCATGGTTTTGCGGTTGTACCGCTTAAGCGCGTAGAGCAGGCCCGGCCACAGTTCGCTTTCCAGCAGCACCATGACCCGGGGCTGAATGTGGCGCACGGCCGCGTCCATCACCGACGGCCGGTCAAAGGGGCAGAACATCAGCGCGATGGAAAGTCGCGACGCCTGAGCGGATTGATCGGCAGCGGCTTTCGCCAGGATTTCCAGGCCCTGGCGGGTGTTGGTACTGACCAGGACGCGCAGGTCCCGGTCCGGCGGCAGGCCTTTGATCAGGGAAACAGCCAGGTAGGCTTCACCGGCCGAGGCCGCCTGGATCCAGATGTCGGCCGGCCCCGGCGGCCGCTGGACAAAGGCCCGGGCCGGGTAACCGTCCTTGAGCCGCGGCTCGATTTTGAGCAGGGGCATGGCCAGGCGCCAGCCGGCCTCGTACAAACGGAAAGCAATATTCAGGGTGCCGCTCTTCAATATAGTATTCTCCGGAAATATCGTGTCAATTCAGCAGCGAAAATATGCTCAGGTACAGGCCGACCAGGAAGGCGGCCACCAGGCCGGTCGTGAACAGTTTGAAGTTGTTGCCAGACCGGATAGTTGCGGCCGCGTGATCGTCATCGCCCCGGCCGGTTGCCTGTTTTTCGCCGCCAAACCAGGTCCAATGCCACAGCCATGAAACGCCGAAAAAGCCGAATAGCATAATGAAAAATATAATGATTTTAATTATTACCGGCATATTCCCTCAATCCTGCGACATGGTCTGGATCAAGCGTCCGCATACAGGCCGCGTGTGTTTTTGTTTATACCGTTTTCCGGTTTAGGTGTAAAGAACGGGGTTCCAGGGGGCGGTCATTTGCCCTGTAGGGGCGACCGGCCGGTCGCCCCTACGTACCGGGGTGCAAGCGAAGCCTTCCGCTACATTCAGGCCGAATATTATTTCACAAAAAACATTAATGTAGTATTTGTAACTTGTTGTAAATTTGATAAAATTAATACAAAAAATCCCCACACGCCCTGCCCGGCGGCCATCCCGCATGAATTGACAACCGGCCGGAATTTTGTTATGCCATACAGGCTTTAACAATTAGGAGTCACCATGCCGCCACGGGTTCTTTTGAGTTCCGTGTTCAAGCCCTTTGCCGTGGACAATATGTACGGCCGCGTGGACTCGAAAATCGAACTGTATCACAACCAGATCACCAAATATCAGGGCGTGTTTTCCATGCGGTCCTTCATGGACTCGTACGGCCTTCATGTCATTGCCAGCAATATTGACGTGCCGGCCACGGTCCTGGATTTCCCCACCCTGCCCCGCTTCATCCGGGAAGTCAAAAAAGGCTATGATATCATCGGCATCAGCGGCATCATGCCCAACTTCCAGAAAATAAAGAAGATGGCGGAAACGGTCCGGGATATCTCGCCCCGTTCCACCCTGGTCATCGGCGGGTTCTGCGCGGGATTGCCCGATATTAATAAAATGATGGATGTAGACCATGTCTGCGTGGGCGAAGGCATCGGCTTCATGCGCCGGCTGCTGGGGCTACCGGAAGCGTTCGTTTACAAAAATCCCGATGTCGTCAGCCAGATGCGGGAGGTCCTGGGGGTCCCCCTGTGGCGTGCCTACACACCGCATATCGTGGTCGGCCTGGGCTGTTCCTATGGCTGCGATTTCTGCTCCCCGAGCCATTTCTTCGGCCGGCGTCATATCAAATTTTTCACCAGCGGCAAGACCCTGTATGATGAAATGGTACGGGTCAAGCGGCGCTTCAAAACCGATATCGTCAGTTTCATCGGGGACGACAATTTCCTCCTCGACCGGCAGCGGGCCGAGGAACTGCGGGAATGCGTCATCGCCGGCAAGGAAACGTTCAACATCTTTCTGTTCGGCAGCGCCGACCAGGTGGCGGCCTTTGGTCCGGAACGGCTGGCGGAGATGGGCACGTCCATGATCTGGATCGGCCGGGAGGGAAAATTCTCCGGGTATGCCAAAAACCGGGGAATCGACATGAAATCACTGATTGCCGAATTGCGGTCGGTGGGCATCAAGACCATTCTCTCGTCCATTCTCCTGCTGGAAGAACATGATAAAAAGACCATCGGGGAGGACATTGACGAGCACCTGGCCTGCAACCCGGTCTTCAGCCAGTTCGCCCATTATTCACCGGTGCCGGGCACGCCGCTTTACGACCGGCTGGAAAAGGAAGGCCGGATCCTTCACCAGATTCCCCTGGAGGAATGGCACGCCTTCCGCCAGCCCTGGTTTGTGCATCCGTCCTTTACCCTGGTCGAGGCGGAGAAGGTCCAGAACCGGGCCTATACCCGGGATTTTTTCGAACTGGGCCCCTCCACCCTCCGCTTCATCGCGGTGGAACTGGAAGGCTGGCGGAACCTCAGGGACTCGGACAAGCCGCATTTACGCCAGCGGGCCCGGGCCGTTGCCGCCGGGGCGTGGAAACTGCAGTCCATCGCCCTGGCCATCCGGCACCTGGCGCCGACGGACCATATCCGCGACCTGGCCGATGAGGTGCTGGCCGGTATGGCCCGGGATTTCGGACCGCCCCGGCTGCCGCAGCAGGGCATTGCCGCCGGGCTTTACCTGTCCGGCCGGGCCAGGCAATGGCGCACCGCTTTCTTCGGAGACGCGCTTCAGCCGCCGACCCGGATGGTGAAATACAATCAATGAGCCGGAGCATCCCTTGAAGCCAGTTCTGACAAAGTTCGGCATCTGCCTCGCGCTTGTGATCATGACCGGTTGCGTCTACTGGCAGATCCGCCATCACGGCACGGTCAATACCGACGACTTTCACATCACCACCAACAAGTTCGTCGATAACGCATACTCGTATCAGGGCCTGCTGGAGGGGATGAGCACCCTGGTGGCCGGGATCTGGATGCCCCTGGTCTATCTGTCGGCCGGCGCGCAAATGGAGTTCTTCGGCCGTGATTTCGGCCTCTATCACCTGGTGGCGGCCGGCATCCATGCCGCCAACGCCGTCATCCTGTTCCTGCTGCTGTTCCAGATGACCGGGGCCTTGTGGAAAAGCGCCCTGGCCGCGGCGCTGTTCGCGGTCCATCCCTTAAACGTCGAACCCGTGGCCTGGCTGGCCTGCCTCAGGGTGATCCAAAGCGGTTTCTGCTGCCTGCTGACCCTCTATTTTTATGCCCTGTATGCCGCCCGCCGCTCCAGCTTTTATTACACCCTGTCCCTGTTCTGGTACGCGGCCAGCCTCTTTTCCGTGCCCATGTTTCCGGCCGTGCCGTTTCTGCTGCTGCTGCTGGATTTCTGGCCCCTGGGGCGGCTGGGGGGAAAAGAAAAAATCGGGCGCGCCGTCTGGGAAAAATTTCCTTTCTTCGGCATCATGGCTATTCTGCTGGCCATCGTCATGTTTTCACACAACCTGTCAACGTCTCCCGGTATCGACCCCTATCCTCTGCCTGAACGCATTTTAAATGTCTTTTATGCCTATGTCGGTTTTATCCAGCAGACCCTGATTCCGTTCAACATCGCCGTGTACTATCCGTTCCCGGACAGCTTCCCTTTCTGGAAAACCGGCGGCGCCGTCCTGGCGCTTTTCATCATTACGGCGATCTCTTTGCGCCGGGTTCGCCGTTATCCTTTTCTGATCATCGGCTGGCTGTGGTTTGCCGGCATGATGTTCCCGCTTTCCGGGATCGCCCAGATCGGCACCCAGTCCCGATCCGACCATTACGCCTACATTCCCCTCATCGGACTGCTGATTTTCATCGTCTGGGGAGCGGCGGCCGTGGTCGAAAAGCGGCGCCTTCCCGGAAAACCGGTCGCCGTCGCCTCCGTCATCGTCATTGTCCTGCTGGCCTTTGTTTCCTGGCGTCAGGCCGGGTACTGGAAAGACTCCGAGACCCTCATGCGTCACGCCCTCAAGGTCACCCGGAACAATTTCGAAGCGCACAATTACCTGGCCCAGGCCCTGGCCGATCAGGGCGACCTGGACGCGGCCGTCGATCATTTTAAAAAGGCCCTGGCCATCAAACCGGACCATTTGAAATCCCACATCAATCTGGCCAATGTCTATATCAGCACCGGGCAGGCGGACAGGGCCATCTACCATTTGAACCGGGCCCTGGAAAAGGACCCCACCGACGCCCGCCTTTACAACAACCTCGGCGCGCTTTATGAAAAGACCGGGGATGCCCGGGCGGCCCTGGTAAACTACCGGAAGGCGGTTGCCCTCAACCCCGGATACGCGCCGGCTTATGACAACCTGGCCGTGGTGGAAGCCAATACCGGGGACCTGGCCGGCGCCGTCGGCCATTTCCAGCAGGCCCTGGCCATCAATCCCCGGTCCGCCGGAACGCACTTCCGGCTGGCGGTGACCCTGGTTCAGGCCGGTCGGGAAGAAGAAGCGAAACAGCATCTGCTCACGGCCATTACCCTGGACCCGGCTAACCCGCAGTTCCGGGAACTGCTGAACCTGTTCAGGCAAGGTCGGCCTGCCGCCTTAACCGGAACGGAGAACTGACGACATGACGCTGAGCCGTTTCCGCCCCATCCGGCGGGTGATGCTGATTTTCCCGCCCATGTATGACGTCAAGGTGCTGGACACCATGGTCTGCCCGCCCATGGGCATCGCCTCCCTGGCGGCCTTTATCCGGGACAGGGTCGAGGTGCGGCTGCTGGATTGCGTGGCCGAAGCCTGGACACAGAAGGAGGCCGTCACCCCTGAAGTCGAACGGGTGGGACTGACCGACGACCAGATCATCGAAAGGATCCGCGCCTGGCAGCCGGACCTGGTCGGCCTGTCGTGCGTCTTTTCCAACCAGATCGGCTGCGTGGCCCGGCTCAGCCGCCGCATTAAAAACGATATCGGCCGGGAGGTACTGGTGGTCACGGGCGGCACCCACCCCTCTTTTCTTCCGGAAAAAACCCTGGCCGACACGGATGTGGACATAGTGGTTCTGGGAGAAGGAGAGCTGGGCTTACGCGACATTATCGAGTCGCGCGACAGCGGAGGAAACCTGGCGGCAATCGACGGCATCGCCTACCGGGACGGGGATCGGATCGTCGTCCATCCGCGGACCACCTGGATCGAGGACCTGGATACCCTGCCCTTTCCGGCCCGGGACCTGCTGCCCCTGGAAAAATATTTTCAGGCCCGGATGCCCATGGCCTATCACTGGCGCAAAACCAGAAACGTGCCGATTATTTCCAGCCGGGGATGCCCCAACCGTTGCGCCTTCTGCTCTTCCTGGCGGCACTGGGGAGGGCGCTTCCGCAAGCGCTCGGCCGAGAACGTGCTGGCGGAGATCAAACATTTAAAAGAAGCCTACGGCATCCAGGAATTGAAATGGCAGGACGATAACCTGACGGCGGATAAAAAACGGGCCGTGGAAATATTTTCAAAGATGGTGGAGCGCGGGCTGGCCATGCCGTGGAACACGCCCAACGGAATCGCCATCTGGACCCTGGACGAAGACCTGATCCGGCTGATGAAGCAGAGCGGATGCTATGAGATTTCCCTGGCGGTGGAATCGGGCGACCCGGAAACCTTCGAGCGGTTTGTGGGCAAACCGTTCGCCCTGGACAAAGCCAGGGAGGTGGCCCGGCTGGCCAGAAAGCACCGCATCGCCACGGTCGGCTATTTCATTCTCGGGTTTCCGGGCGAGCCCTTCGCCCAGATCGAACGCTCCATGAAGTTCGCCCTGGACCTGAAGATCGACTATCTGTCTCCCTTCATTTACATTCCCATCCCCGGTTCCCGGCTGTGGGACGAATGCCTGGCCGGCGGGTTGATTTCCGAACACTACGCCTTTGAAGAATCCAACAACTTCTTTGAGCGTAATTTCAATTCGGAGATGTTCGAGATCGAAAAGCTCTACCGGCTTCAGGCCCGGTCGTATATCACCAACCTGATCAAGCTGCCCTTTCGAAATCCCCGGGAGTTCGTGGCCTGGTACGGCCGCCGGCTGCTGACCCATCCGGAATTCTTCCGGGATTTCTTTACCCGCCTGTGGCGTTTCCGGATCATGAAGAAGCTGGGCCGGAAGTCCGTCTGAGAAAAGTTCCCGGCACTGAACGTCGGTAAGATCAATTGACGATCCGGCCTTCGGCGTAACGGATGATCCGGGAAATCTTCTTTACCGACGGATGGGTCAGAACCCCTGTAATGACCGGGGCCACGCGATCGAGAACGTTCTTCCTGACCCGGGTGCCCATCCAGGGGTGAAGGGAGTTCTTGACGCCCGCCCGGAAAATCAGGTTGAGCATGACCATCAGGATATGCGGCGGGAACAGCGTGCGCCGGAAGATGCTGGGCAGGTCGTAGACACTTTTGTAAACCGCCGCGTACATGGCATCGATTTCCGCGGCCCGCATCCGGGGCGTGTCCATGACGGCATGGGTGCCGTCGTAGAAATGCCACTCGTCTTTGAGCCGGATGCCCCTGGCCCGGCACTTGTCGTACAGGGGGGACCCGGGCACCGGCGTCAGGATGTACAGCAGCAGCAGGGAAACGCGGGTGCGGTTGCAGAACCGGATAATGTCCCGGGCCGTGCGGGAATCGTCGTGGTCAAACCCGATAATCATGCTGATCCAGGGTTCGATATGGTTCCGTTTCAGGTTCCGGATGGCCTCTTCGGCCGGGAACTTCAGGTTGAGGCTTTTACCGGATGACCGCAGGTTGTCGGGGTCGACGGATTCAATGCCGAGATACAGAAACAGGCAGCCGGCATCGGAGGCGGCCCTGACCAGTTCCGGATCATTGGCCGCCGACAGGTTGAATTGTCCGCCCCACAGTTTTTTCAGCGGTTTCATCCGCGCAAACAGTTCCAGGACGTAGTCCCTGTCGGCCGGCAGATTGTCATCGACGATAAAGATAAAATCGCCGGCCTGCCGCATGTCATTGATTACATCGGCCACCGGCCTCTGGCGGTGCCTGCCGCCATGGAAAGCGGCCACCGAGCAGAAATCACAATGATTGGGACAGCCCCGGGTGGCCTGGACGGGATAAAAAAAACAAAAGTAATTCTCTTTCTTGAGCAGGTCGTACCGGGGCGCGGGCAGATGGTTCAGGTCGATCCGGCCGCTGTTTTTATAAATTCCGGAAAGCCGGCCGGCAGCCAGATCGGACAGGATCTGATCGATCAGCCCTTCGGCTTCGCCCTGGACAACGGCATCGCAATGTTCCAGGGCTTCTTCCGGCAGGGCGGAGACATGGAATCCGCCCATGATGACCGGCACGCCCTTTTCCCGGAACCGGTCGGCGATCTGGTAGGCCCGGGGAGCGCGGGCGGTCATGGTGGTGATGCCGACCAGGTCCACCGGGTCTTCGTAGTCAAGGGGCTCCAGCCCCTCTTCAATGATACGGATGTCGTGCTCCGGCGGAAAAAGGGCCGCCAGATAGGGAAGCGTGAGACCGGGGAGCATCTCCTTGTTGAGTTTCACCAGATGCCCGCCGGCATCGGGATGCCCGGGATTGATCAGTTTGATTTTCATAGCCATCGCCTTCCGGTTGTTTTTCTACCACAAATCACAACAACCGTACAGGGGGTTGGTTGAAGGGCCGCCGGGGAGGAAAAGACTTGACAGCTGAACGGGTTCGATTATAGCGTATGACGTATTTTTCGGACCACGACCAACCACAGGGAACCGTTGCCAACCATGCGTTATCAACATGTTTTCATCGATGCTTTCGGATATGAACTGGCCCCAAACGTGGTCAGCTCGGTAGAGCTGGAAGAACGGCTGGCGCCGCTGTATAAACGCCTGAACCTGCGCCAGGGACAACTGCAGGCCCTGACCGGCATCCGGGAGCGCCGTTTCTGGGATCCGGGCGAACCCATGTATACCGGCGCCGTCAAGGCCGGAAAAAAGGCCCTGGCCAATTCCCAGGTTAAACCCGGCGATATCGGCATGGTGGTCTACTGCGGCGTCTGCCGGGACAACATGGAACCGGCCACGGCCTGCTCGGTGGCCCACGGGCTGGGCGTAAGCCCCGAAGCCCGGGTGTTCGATATTTCCAACGCCTGCCTGGGCGTGGCCAGCGCCATGATCGAAGTGGCCAACGCCATCGAGCTGGGCCAGATCCGGGCGGGCCTGGTGGTCTCGTGCGAATCGGCCCGCCAGATCGTGGACCTGACCATCGACCGCATGAACCGGGAATGCGACATGGAGTCGTTCAAGAAATGCATGGCGGTCCTGACCGGCGGGTCCGGGGCCGTGGCCGTCATCATGACCGGGGACAGTCTGCCGCCGGCGCCCTACCGCCGGCACCGCCTCCTGGGCGGGGTGGTGCGAAACGCGGTGGAACATCACCGGCTCTGCATCTGGGGGCCGGACACCGGCGTGCCGGCCAGCGCGCCCTATAAAATGGAAACCGACTCGGTGGGCGTGCTGAAAAACGGCGTCAAGCTGGGCCAGGAAACGTTTGCCGCCTTTAAAAAGGAACTGGGATTCCGGGACGACCAGCCGGACAAGGTCATCTGTCACCAGGTCGGCGAAGCCAACCAGCGGGGCATCCTCAAAGCCATCGGCGTCTCCCCGGAAAAAGATTTTCCCACCTATCAGTTTTTCGCCAACATGGGCACGGTCTCCCTGCCCGTCACCGCCGCCATTGCCGACGAGCGCGAATTTCTCAAACCCGGGGACCTGGTCGGTTTTCTGGGCATCGGCAGCGGCCTCAACTGTCTCATGCTGGGAGTGGAATGGTAATGACCGCTACCGTCGACATGTCCCCGTTCGCGCATCTTTATCCGTTTACGTCCCATTTTGCCGTGATCAACGGGCTGCGGTATCATTATATAGATGAAGGCGGCGGCGACCCGGTGCTGATGCTCCACGGCAACCCCACCTGGTCGTTTTACTACCGGGCGCTGATCAAAAAGCTGTCGCCGCGCTACCGGGTCATCTGCCCGGACCACATCGGCTGCGGCCTGTCCGACAAGCCGTCCGCCGGAAGCTACGGCTACCGCCTGGAAAACCGGGCCGACGACGTGGCCGAACTGATGTCACAGCTCGGCATCAGGGAAAACCTGACCCTGATCGTTCATGACTGGGGCGGGTTCATCGGCTGCCTGTACGCTCTCCGGCACCTGGAAACGGTCCGGCGGGTCGTTATCACCAACACCGCCGCTTTCCTGAAACCGGCCGGCAAGCCCCTGCCCCTGAGGCTCTGGCTGCTCCGCTACCTGACCCCCCTGGCCGTGCCGGCGGTGCTGGGCGGCAACCTTTTCTGCCGGGCGGCCCTGGTCATGGCCCCCCGGAAGCGGCTCGCCCCGGACGTGAAAAAGGGACTGATCGCCCCTTACAACAGCTGGGCCAACCGGATCGCCACCCTCAAGTTCGTCCAGGATATCGCCGTCAGCCCGGCCGATCCCAGTTATGCCGCGGGCCGGTTCCTGGAAGAGAACCTTCACCGGCTCAAGGGACGGCCCATGCTCATCTGCTGGGGGAAACACGATTTCGTTTTTGACGACACCTATTATAATGAATGGCGGCGGCGTTTTCCGGAAGCCGAATGCCACCTGTTTGAAAACGCCGGCCACTATCTGCTGGAAGACGAACCGGAAAACGTGCCGGCGGTGATCGACGCTTTTCTGAAGAAAACGGACCGATGATCAAATTCGACGCAGAGGACGACCTGACCCGGGCGGCGGCGGAAATTGACGGCCCGCCGATGGTAAACATCGCCACCCGCCTGAAGGAAATGGCGGCGGCTTATCCCTACAAAAAAGCCGTGATCGCGCCGGTGGGCAAAGACACCGGAGGCCGGATCACCTACGCCCATTTCACCTTCGCCCAGCTGGACGCCGATTCCAGCCGCATCGCCGGCGGCCTGGAAAGAGCGGGCATCGGCCGCGGTACCCGCACCATCCTCATGGTACGGCCGAGCCTCGACTTCTTTTCCCTGGTCTTCGGCCTGTTCAAAGCCGGCGTCGTGCCGGTGGTGGTGGACCCCGGCATGGGCGTGGACCGCATGCTGACCTGCTTTGCCGAATGCCGGCCCCAGGCGTTTATCGGCATCCCCCTGGCCCATGCGCTCCGGGTCATGAAACCCAAATTTTTCAAGACCGTCCGGGCCTGGGTCACCGTGGGCCGGCGCTGGTTCTGGGGCGGGCCGACATTGCGGCAGATCCGCCGGGCGGGGTCGGACGATTACACCGTGGCCAGAACCCGCCGGGACGAGACGGCCGCCATCCTGTTTACCACCGGCAGCACCGGACCGGCCAAGGGCGTTGTCTATACCCACGGCAATTTCGACGCCCAGATCCAGCAGATCCAGGACCATTTTCAGATCGGACCCGACGAGGTCGACCTGCCCACCTTCCCGCTGTTCGCGCTGTTTGATCCGGCCCTGGGCATGACCGCCGTCATCCCGGATATGGACCCGACCAAACCCGCTTTCGTCAACCCGGAAAAAATCATCGAAGCCATACTCAACCACGGGGTGACCAACATGTTCGCTTCCCCCGCCCTGCTCAACCGCGTGGGCGGGTTCTGCCGCCGGAAAAACATCCAGCTGCCGCCCCTGCGGCGGGTGGTCTCGGCCGGCGCGCCGGTCCATCCCGCCAACATTGAACAGTTCTCCCACGCCCTCCTGGAAGACGCCGAGATCCACACGCCCTACGGCGCTTCCGAAGCGGTCCCCATCATTTCCATGGGCAGCCGGGAGATTTTGTCCGAAACGCGAAAAATGACGGAACAGGGTTTCGGCAACTGCGTCGGCCGACCCCTGTCCAACGTCACCGTCCGGCTGATCCGGATCACGGACTTGCCTATTGAGGAATGGGACGACGGCCTGCTGGTGTCCCAGGGCGAACCCGGGGAAATCGTCGTCAAGGGAGACCATGTCACGGCCGCTTACTACAGCCGGCCCAAAGACACCGCCGCCGCCAAGATCCCTGACCGTGACGGGAGTTTCTGGCACCGCATGGGCGATCTGGCCTGGATGGATCAGCAGGGCCGCTTCTGGTTCATCGGCCGGAAAAATCACCGGGTCATCACGCCTCGCGGCGCCCTTTTCACCATCCCCTGCGAGGCTATCTTCAACAACCATCCGGACGTGGCACGGAGCGCCCTGGTCGGTCTCGGCAAACCCAAAAACCAGATCCCGGTGATCTGTATCGAAGTGGCCAAAGGAAAGAAAATCAACAAAAAACGATTGAAGGCCGAATTACTGGAACTGGCCGGAACCCACCCGCTGACCCGGGAAATCGAGTATATCCTGTTCCATAACGGTTTCCCCGTGGACATCCGGCACAACTCTAAAATCTTCAGAGAAAAACTGGCGGTCTGGGCCCAGAGGAAAATAAAAACGACATGACACCGACCAACCCGAAAAAAATCCTGGTGACAGGCGGCGGCGGTTTTCTGGGATCAGCCATTGTCAGACGGCTGGTCGTCAGAGGCGACCGGGTCACCACCCTGTCCCGAAGTTCATACGCCGGCCTGGAATCAATGGATGTCCGGCAGATCCGGGCCGATATCAGCGATGCCAACGCCGTTATTCTGGCCTGCCGGGGAATGGACATGGTCATCCATACCGCCGCCAAACCGGGCGTCTGGGGGTCATACGATGAATATTACCGCCCCAACGTCATGGGCACGGAAAATATCGTCGCCGCCTGCCGGCACCATCATATTCCGGTACTGATCCATACCAGCTCACCCAGCGTGGTGTTTACCGGCGGCGACATGGAAGGGGTGGATGAGACCGTTCCCTATCCGGAAACCTTTCCCACCCATTACACCAAAACCAAGGCCATGGCCGAAAAAATGGTGGTCTCCGCCGCGCGGCAGAAAGACATCACCGCCGTTGTCCTGCGGCCTCACCTGATCTGGGGTCCCGGTGATCCCCACCTGGTGCCGCGGGTGCTGGCCCGGGCAAAAAAACTGGTCAAGGTGGGCAACCGCAACAACCTGGTGGATACCATCTATATCGAGGACGCGGCCGCGGCCCACATCCTGGCCGCCGACCGGCTGGCCGCGAACCCGTCCCTGTCGGGGCGGATCTATTTCATCAGCCAGGACGAGCCGATTCCCATGTGGGACATGATCAATGGTATTTTAAAAGCCGGCGGCCTGCCGCCTATTACCCGGACCCTGCCGGCCGGGATGGTCTGGGGGATCGGCGCGGTACTGGAAGCTTCTTATAAAATGATGGGGATCAAACAAGAACCGCCCATGACCCGCTTCGTGGCCAGGGAGCTGGCCACGGCCCACTGGTTCAATATCTCAGCGGCCAAGCGGGATCTGGGCTATCAACCGCGCTACACCATCCAGCAGGGCCTGGATCAGCTGGCCCGCTGGCTTCGACCCTGAAGGGCATCTCTACCCTGGAGTTACTTTACCCGCAGTTTCTGACCCGGAACGATCACGTCTTCTGTCAGGTTATTCATCTTCTTTAACGCGGCCGGTTCCAGGTCATACTGGCGGCTGATGCTGTAAATCGTGTCGCTTTTCTGGACCAGATGATATCTGGCCCGGTCCGCGGCCGGGGCTTTCTTCCCGGTATCGGGCGCGGGCAAGGTAACGGTCCCGGTCGAATCCGCGGCAGGAGCAGTTCCGGTCGCCGGGGCATTACCCTGGGAATTCTCATGCAGTTTACTCATGCGAACCAGCAGCTCCGAATGCCGACGTTCGCTCTCCTCCATGAACCGTTCAAACTTTTTATTGCGCTCATTATATACGTCGTTGCTCAACTCCAGAGTGGCCACGCGCGTTTCGAGGCGTTTCAAACGGGCGGCCGTATCTTCCGAATTTTCGTCGGGCGGCGGCGACTGGCATCCGGCCGCCAGGAAAAATAATGAAACCATGAAAACACCGGACCATATTATTCTGCCATCAGTCGGAATGATTCTGTTTTTCCCCATTTGATCCTCCCTGCCTGCTGAAAAGGCCGTCAAACTTCTGGACAAATTCACATATTCTGGTAAGGTACTCCACGAGCGGGAATAGCGATATTACCACCATATGACGGGAACGCTTTGATGTCAAACAAAACAGGACGATACCATTTCCAAGGAGAGCGGTAAGATGCTGACGGAAAAACAACTGGATCGATACGCGGATGTGCTCCTGTGGGGCCTGTCCACTTCCCGGAAAAAACATTTTCAGAAAAACGATATTGTTGTCATCCGTTATAATCTTCAAGCCGTACGGCTGGCGGAAATTCTTTTTGAAAAGCTCCTGGCTTCCGGCAGAAACCCTATCCCCCGCAGTGTTCAGACAGCCAACATGGAGCAGCGCTTTTTCATTCTGTCCAACAACGATCAACTGATCTTCAAGGCTCCGGGAGAGCAGGAACTGATCCGCCATCTCAACGGGTCCATCGCCATTATCGCGCCCGAATCTCTGACGCATTTAAGCGGGGTCGATCCCCGGAAAATCGGAAAGGCGGCCACCGCCAGAAAGCCCCTGCGGGATATACTGGAAAAACGGGAAAACCGCGGCGACTTCAGCTGGACCCTGGGTATGTTCCCCACGGCCGCCCTGGCCGGACATGCCGGGATGTCACAGGCGGAATATGCCCGGCAGATCGTCCGGGCCTGTTTTCTGGACAAGGTATCGCCCGTGTCCCACTGGCAGGAGATTTTCAAAAAAGCGCAAGTCATCAAGAAATGGCTGAACAGCATGAAGATGAAATCCATCCGGATTGAGTCCAAACGGATGGATCTTCTGATCACGCCGGGAGAAAACAGAAAATGGGTCGGCATCTCCGGCCATAACATTCCCAGCTTTGAAATTTTTCTCTCGCCGGACTGGCGGGGAACCAGCGGTGTCTACTTTGCCGATATGCCGTCCTACCGCGACGGAAATCTGGTGAAAAACCTGAGAATCGAGTTTAAATCCGGCAAGGCGGTTACCATCACCGCCGAAAAAGGGGAGCACTTCGCCCGCAGGCTCCTGGCCACCGACCCCGGTGCCGGACGGCTGGGCGAATTTTCGCTGACCGACAGGCGTTTCTCCAAAATCGACCGCTTCATGGCCAATACCCTGTTTGATGAAAATTTCGGCGGAAGCCATGGAAACTGCCATGTCGCGCTGGGCTCGTCCTACGCGGATACGTACACGGGTAATCCGGCCGAACTGACATCCTCCCGGAAAAAGAAACTGGGATTTAATGAATCCGCCATTCACTGGGATGTCATCAATACGGAGAATAAATGCGTGACGGCTCTGTTGGATAACGGGCGGAAAAAAATCATTTACGAGAATGGCCTGTTTGCGGTATAGCCCTTGTCGGTTCCGTTACTGGCTGTCAGATTCCGGCACCGCCGCCTTGTAAATCAGCGCCTCTCCCGTAACGTGATACCCGCCCACGGACGCCGGGATGAGAACGGAATCCCCCTTTTTAATTACCGTCCGGTCTTCACCGCCCTGTTCGGCTATAACGGCTTCCCCCTCGACGCACAGCAAAATGGATACCCGTCCCTGGTGCGCGGGCAGGCATGGCTGACCGGATTTCACCCGGATTACCGACAGGACAAACTCCCTTGCCCCGGTTTCATAAATTCCTTCGCATCCTTTTTCGATCGGCGACACCAGCCGGGGTTTTGTCGCCGTGAAATCCAGCAGGCGCATCAGTTCATCCTTATCAATGTGTTTGGAGGTTAATCCTCCGCGCAGGACATTGTCGGAACTGGCCATCAATTCGATGCCCACGCCCTCCAGATAAGAATGCATGACTCCGGATGGAAGGAAAATCGCCTGCCCCGGCGCCAGTTTCAGAAGATTGAGAAAAACCGGCGCGAGGATCATGATATCATCCGGAAAATACCGGCTCAGCCGGAAGATCCAGTGACAGACCGGATCGACATCGCGCTTCGTCCCGGCATATGCCACTGCCCGTGAAATCAGAGGATGAACCCTATCCCCGGAAACGGCCAGAAGCCGCTGAAAAAAATTTTTCAGACCGTCAGTCTCGCCGGTATTGACAAGGCCGTTGAGCCATTGACCGTCAGGATCGGGGAATATGCGGGAAAAATCGGCCGAAATCTCTGACCAGGGTCGGAAGCCGCATAAAAGGGAAAAAGGAGTCAGGGCGCACAGGCATTCCGGTTTATGATTGGGATCGCGGTAATTCCGCCGGGGCGAATCCAGAGGAATACCGGCCTGGTTTTCCCGGGAAAAACCTTCTCTGGCCCGGGTACTGTCCGGATGGACCTGGATGGAGAGCGGTTCGGCCGCGGCCAGGACCTTGAACAGGAACGGCAGGGTATTTCCAAACGCTGCCGCCGTCGCGCTGCCCAGAATCATGTCAGGCTGCTGCCGAATGAACTGATCCAGCGGGACAGACAGTCCCCCGTCCATTACCCGGGACGGGGCTGAAGGATGAGCGCCCATCCACAATTCAGCGCAGGGAAGATTTTCAGAAGAAGAAAGGCGGAGCAACTCCGGAATGGCGGTACGGGAGCCCCAGGCATAATGCCGAATGACGTTCCGCAGCGGTAGAATCCGTCCCATAGGCGGCGTTCAGCGCTTTCCGGCTGGTTACTTGCCGTTCATGGCGTGCAGGGCATTTACCGCTTCCTGCTTTACTTTCAGGGACTTGTCTTCCAATGCCACTCGATGCAGCGCCTGGAAGACCTTATCGCTGCGAATTTTGTATTCAGACAGGGTTTTAACGGCGCCAAAACGGACGGCCTCGTCCGTGTCATCCAGGCAGGCGATGATCTTCGGCAGCCATGACTCCCGGTTTTCCGGTCTCACCTTCCGCAACGCCAGCACCGCCGCTTCCCGGGCGGTGGCTTTCTTATCACTCAGGGCTGTGTCCAGGGCCTGCATGGCGGCGTCCCCGTCAGGCTGGATCTTGCACAACGCAACCACGGCTTGCCGCCGGACGTCATAATCAATGTCCTTGAGGCTGGCATCCAGCAGCGCCGGCACGGCGGCAACCGCGGGAGGGCCGAAATTCCCCAGGGCCTCGGCCGCCGCCAGGCGCACGTCAAAGTCCGGATCGCCGTAAATAGTGCCCTTGTATGCCATCTGTTTGGAGTTAGAAGGGAGAACGGCGGCAAGGCCGTCACGGAAGACAATCAGTTCCGGATTGCCATTGAGAACCTGGATTAACGTCTCCTGGATTGCCTTGTCTTCCGGCGGGCCGATTTTCTCCATGGCTTTGACGACTTCCGTGCGGACCTGGAAATCTTTGCTGTTCATGAGCCGGATCAACGCCGGGGTGGCCGTCCGGGCATCAGGCCCGATATTGCCAATCGCCCTCACCGCGCCGCAACGTATCTCATCATAATGCGCATGCCGGTTTGATTGGTCCTCTATGACACGGACCAGCGCCGGTAGTCCGGGCATGGCATCCTTCCCGAGGTCGACAAACTGGTTAACGGCCTCCCGCTGGACCAGCCAGTCGGAGGATTCAAGACGTATGGTCTGCACCACCAAACGGATTTTCCGGTTTTCCTCGTTATCTTCGATATTCTCCCCTGTCAACGCCACGGCTTCCAGGGCATCGGCTACGGCCAGACGCACGTTGACGTCCTCTTCTTTACTGACTCCGGCCTTCATCAGGTCCGGCACCGCGTCCCTGGCGTCGACACCTATGGCGGTCAGGGCTTTCAGCGCTTCCAGGCGGATCTCGGGGTCCTGGTTTTCAAGGGCCTTGACCAGCGACGGCACGGAGGCAATCGTCAGCAGATCATCTTCGGAATCGATATCATAAGCAGTATACCATGGCTCCGACTGATGCCAGGGGAGATACGCACATGAAGCAAGCGCCAGCGGAACGGAAAGAAAAATGACGCCTGCCAGGATAGTACCCTTTATTCGTGCATTTTGAAGCCGCATGAAAAAACTCCTTCTTCAAATTTGGTAGCTGACCTGTCTTGTCCGCAAATCAATTCCCTCAAACAACCCCGCCTGTGATCAAATCAGAACCAACTACTCATCCAGCATTTTAACCAGGCGGAGGCCTAAAGTTTCATTCCTGTAATCGGGCGCTTCACGTCCCCGGAAGGCGCATCGGCAATACTTGGCGCTGGACATCCAGCTCCCCCCCCGGTAAACTTTATATTTTCCGCCTTTGGGTTCATCGGGTGAATCGACGGTTTTGTACATCGGAAACGTCTTGTGCTTGACAGCGTATTTTTCATAACCGTCCTGGCACCATTCATTGACGTTACCATGAAGATCATAAAGGCCCAGTTTGTTGGGAGGAAAACTCGCCACCGGCATGGTTATCTCGCGGAACACCCCTTTTTTGCAGCCGAGCAGCGGATAATTACCGTCATAATTGGCCTGATCGGTGGACAGGCAATCCCCGGTGGAAAAAAGATCAAAGGTCACGATTTTGATCCCCCTTTTGATGATCCTGGAAATATCCGACAGCCCGGCCACATCACCAAACGGACCCCGGGACGATCCCAGCCGGCAGACATATTCCCATTCAGCCTCGGTGGGCAGGCGATACTTCTGGGATCCTTCGGCGTCGTTGAGCCGCTTGACAAACTCCTGGGCGTCATTCCAGGAAACGTTCTCGACGGGATAATCGTCGCCGTGTTCCTTGAATTGAAAGATGGATGGATTTTCCGTCATCACCTGTTTCCATTGTCCCTGGGTGACTTCGGTTTTCTGCATGTAAAATCCGTTGGTGATTTCAACCCGGTGTTCCGTTTCATCGTCAAACCGGACGGCGGCATAAGAAGGGCTGCCCATGACAAAGGTTCCCGGAGGAATATACACAAAATCCATCCGGAACTCATTGGAGATCAGATCTTCCGGGGTTGTCTTAAAGACCGAACAGGCGGCAAGACACAATATTATCGCGAAAAATAATATCACACCTTTGATTTTCATCGGCTTCCTTTCATATTGATCGAATCGGCCCGACAGAAACTGCCGCTGGTCGATCCTGGCCTCTGGAACACAACAACTGAACAACGATCTGGCAGACAACCTCTCAACAATGGGTTGGCTTAAGAATAGAGAAGAAGGCATTTTGTTGCGTCAACCGACAAAATGCCTTCTTCCATGACAACAAAACGATGTCAGGCCTAATCCACCATCAGGCCCTGACGACATTCCTGGCGGCAGGTCCCCTGTCGGTATCCTCGATTTCAAACGAAACCCGGTCCCCCTCCGACAGCGTTTTAAATCCGGACATGCTGATTGCGGAATAATGAACAAAAACATCATTGCTTTCATCTACCGCAATAAACCCAAACCCTTTTTTTTCATTAAACCATTTTACGACCCCGTCTGCCAACTTAACCCTCCTTAATTACTTGCTTTTCCCAGTCCCACCGGAATTTTTTATTCTAACTTCCCGGCGCAACTGCCTTTCATACCGTTTATAACCGGAAAACCGCCGATAGCGGGGAAACCCCCTTTGAACTTCCGATATCGGCATACCGCATATCCGGATATAAAACAGCACCCCCTAACCGTCTTTTTTTTATACCACTTCAATTATAAAAAATCAACTTTTTTTAACAATTTGGAAAAGTTTTGCACGAAAGGCAATAGTGAAGCCGGCATCAGTGCTGATGAGGACGGTCACCGAACAGGTGGGCATGTTCGTGCTGATGGTGATGAACGTGAGGATCCAGAATGATTTTCCCCTGATCGAGGGTATAGATGGCGCGAGTTGTCGACAGCAGGAAATCAATGTTATGCGAAATGATGATATAGGACAGATCGATCTGCCGCAGGATATCCGGAATGATCTTGCGCGTCCGGATATCCAGTCCGGTCAGCGGTTCATCGAGCAGCAGCACCTCCGGCTTCATGGCCAGGACGGCGGCCAGGGAAACCAGCCGCTTTTCTCCGCCGGACAACTGGAAGGTGATTTTATCCTCGTAGCCGGTCAGGCCGAGAAATGCCAGGGTTTTTCTGGCGATTTCCATGGCTTCGGATTTAGGCTTTCCCATATTCATCGGGCCGAACGCCACATCCTCCAGCACCGTTGGGCAGAACAGCTGGTCGTCCGCGTCCTGGAACAGCAGCCCGATCCGTTGCCGGATACGGACAAAATCCTTTTCCCGGCGCGCCGGCTGGCCGAAAATTTTCACCTCTCCCTTATCCGGCCTGATCAACCCCATGATCATGAGAAAAAAAGTGGTTTTGCCGCTGCCGTTGGGCGCCAGCAGACCCACCCGGTCGCCGCTGAAAAAAGAAAAATCAAGCCCTCTGAAAACCGGGTCGGCGCCGGGATAGGAAAATTCGATACCCGATAATTCAATGACAGGCTGACGTTGATGGCTCATGCTATCTCCATTCCAGGTAACCGACACCGGCAATTACCGAAATCATTATCAAAAAAAACAAAAAAGCGGAACGGGAAGAAGGAAACTCCGCCAGGCTGTGAAAACGGCCGTTATAGCCACGGCAACGCATGGCAAAATAAACCCGCTCCGCCCTTTCCGTGGCCCGGACAAACAGCATGCCGACGATATACGCATAGGTCCGGTAGGAATGAATCGTCGTCCGCGGGACAAACCCCCTGATTTTAACGGCCCGGATAATCCGCTCATACTCCTGCTCGATGACAAAAATATAACGATAGGTCAGCACAAACAAGGCCACAAACCGGTCGGGCAGCCGCAACCGATGAAGGGCATGCCCCATGGTAACGAACGACATGGTCGACACAAGGGTCACCAGCAGCATCAGAATCACATTGCATTTAATCGTCAGGATCGCCGCCATGGTCACTCCCTGCCGGCTAATTTCAAGGCCGCTGACGCGCAGCAGCGGATCACCGCCCCAGGTCCAGGGCAGAAAAAGCCAGAGCAGAAGCACAAACCCGTTTACCGGAAGC
This sequence comes from Thermodesulfobacteriota bacterium, assembly GCA_040753795.1. Taxonomy (NCBI): domain Bacteria; kingdom Pseudomonadati; phylum Thermodesulfobacteriota; species Thermodesulfobacteriota bacterium. The sequence goes on along the minus strand of JBFMDX010000014.1, from coordinate 77,974 downwards.
AGTCGTCTGAAAAGGGAAACCGGATTGAGCCGTGCCAGTAAGACCAGAATCACGGCGGCGGCAAGAGAGGCCAGCAGCGCGGGAAAATGGAAACAGAGGGCCACGGTAAAAGAAAACAGCACCGCGACAATGAGACGGATCCGGGGATCGGTCCGATGAATCAGTGAATTTCCGGAGGCAAACGGTTCGCCGATCATTCCTTCCCCTTTACTTTTTTCCCCGGGCCTTCAGCCAGGCCAGCAGGCCGGTCAGACCAAAGATATAACCCAGGCCCGCCACCACATCATCCAGACCGACGGTCATTTCCTCGCGGATGGAGACCAGCATATCCATGATCGGGGAAAGTTTCCGGTCAATGGCTTCCTCTACTATCTTCCGGATATCCGCTTCATTGGCGATCGACGGCGTTTCCTGCCGGGCACTACCTTCTACCGCTTGTGGAGCGATGGATTCCGGCCGTGCCTCATCCGGCGGGCTGACGTCAACCGGCTCTTCCGGTATCACTCCCATGGCCTGCCCGACCTCCTCCCGGCTAAGCTCCCATGAAGCTTGATGCCCCATGCCGGCATGCAAAACGATTTTCAGCGCGGATGGAGACTGCAGGAGGGAAGTGAGGGGAAAAGAAAATTCACCCTGACGGTCTGTCTTGCCGCTCAGGATTTCCCGGCCGGTTTCATCCAGCACGGAGACACCGCCTTCCGAAACCCGGGCGCCGCCGGGGAATTTGCTTTGAGTAAAAACGGTGTCCCCTTCGATCCAGGCAAACAGGACCACCCGGTGGGCAAGAGCCTCAGCCGCCATGATCGAAAGCAGAGCGGCAACCATCAGGCCAAGGGCCGTTATCTTCCGCATCACTGGAAAAAATAAATAATTATTTTCAAATAGTTTATTCATAATTTTTCACATTCTTGTTTAAAAAACCATTCCCGGTGGGCGCGGATCAGAGCAGCAGAGCCGGCTTTACCTTTTTTAAAAAAGCAATGGCAAATCCCGTGACGATCCCTTCAAGAATAATTACCGGCACATGGGCAACAATGATCATGACCGCCAGTTCCTGAAAATTCTTTTCGGAAAAGACCAGGGCCGCCGCGGCCAGCAGCGCACTGATGACAATGGCCAGCATGCCGCAGGCAAACGCCGCCGCCACCTGCAGAAAAGCGCTTCGGTTCAGCCATCGGAAAACATAGCAGCAGGACACGGCCGGTATGGCCATGATCAGGGTATTGACGCCCAGGGTGGTAAGCCCGCCGAACTGAAACATGATGGCCTGAAGCAGCAGGGCGACAAAAATGGCCGGGAAAGCCGACCACCCCAGAATCACGCCGACCAGACCGTTTAAAATCAGGTGAACGCTGCTCGGGCCCAAAGGGATATGGATCAGAGAGGCCACGAAAAATGTCGCCGACAGGATGCCGGTTCGGGCCACTTTTTCAGGATCCATGGTTTTAATCCCCACGGCTGTCCCGGCCAGGGCGATCGCGCCGCTGCCTGCCAGCACCTGCCAGGAAAGAATACCTTCGGAAATATGCATGCTCATTACCCGGAAAACGGATTGTGGACAACGTCCTATCTGCGCCAGTCTAAAAATTCAACCCAGATGACGCCGCCCAGTTCAACGTCCTTTTTAACGCCGTCATGTTCGATCTGGTAGTCCGCCGGATTGAGCGCGGCAAATCCCCACCACCCTGCCACGGGCGCGGCATAAGTAAAAACGCCGTTGGGATCAGCCTTGATGGTCTGGGTAATCATGTAATCCGACGGGGCGGTCGCCTTCTTGTCCTTATTGTAGTATTCCACCTCGACTTCCGCGCCCGGCACCGGCTTGCCGTTCAGAAGGACCACGCCCTGAAAAACATTGCCGGCATATAACCCGAAAGGCTTAGACAGGGGAACGATTTCCGTCTTCAGGCCCGTTGGTTCGTCCCAGCCTTCATCATCACCGAACGCGGCCACCACGGTCTTGGTATAATGGGCAATAAAGCAATCTTCCGCCGGCTCCCAGTAGGGCTCCGGTTCCATGCAAAAGGCATATGCGCCGGGTTTTTTCACGGTATACGGCATCTGCCAGCCGGTCTGACCCATGACGCTGATTTTCTTCAACTGGGGTTTGAGATCCTCCTTTTTATTATCATTAAGGACCATGAATTGTCGGGGCGGCGCCAGTTCCATGCCTACGCCTTCAAACGGATGGGAAAAGGACACAGTGACCGTTACCGAACGGGGATCACCCTGCATTACCATGGAATCCGACGGGATCACCATGCCGAAATGAGCCGAAGCCGGTCCGGTCATGGCACAAAGCAGCAAGCCCATCGCGCATACAATCATTTTTTCAGCTTTCATTTTTTTCTCCTCTTGTCGCTACCGCGGCAAAAAAAAACCACGAGACTGTATCTTCAGATACAATTGCCTTCGTGGTCGGTTGTTATTACAGCCGGATGATACCGCTAACGCGACGGGCTTCTGCACGTCATTGCTTAATTTTAATATCGTTCCCGGCCCTGCCTGTCAACTGAAAATTATAAAGGCTATCGCCGGAAACTATCCGGCCTCTAAAGCCTGGTCCGCAAGCGCTATACCAAACCTTTTTATTGTTGCCTTCAATGGATATCCGAACAAAAACGCCAGAAGAGAATCGTCCGCCAGCTTTTTCTCCACCACCAGATCGCGATAGGCCATGTCATACCGCACCAGATAGGCCAGTTCCGTCATGTTCCGGTCGCGAGCCAACCGGCCGATACGACCGTAATCGCATATCTCCTGATGGGCCGCTGTTGCCGCCAGTAGTTCCGGTTTTTCCTCCAGCAGATCCTGACGCTGCAGTCGTCCGGTATCGTAAACATCCGCTATGGCTTTCGTATCCCAGCATTGAAGTTTCCGGCATTCCAGAGGGCGCGAAGAATAAACGGCGCAGGCATGATCCTTTTCCCGGAAAAAAAGACAGGTCGTCGTAAAAGGCCGGCTCCTGATTTTAATGATATCCTCTTTCACGCACACGACACGATCACCGATATTATCCCGGGCCGGCTCTCCCCGGCGTATCGTAAACAGATCGGACAGAAGAATGGCCCCGCGTTCGACCAATTCCCGGTCCTCAAAATGAAGACAGGGGCCGCCCTTCCGGCAACAAAGGCCGCATCTCCGGCAATTCGCCGGTTGAAAAGGCTGGCCATGCTTCCGGCTCACTGTGTTACTCCTTTTTAAGGAAACTTATCAGGATAATTACGAATCCTATTTTCATGGTACCCGCCGGGTCGGTTTTTGTCAATGAATGCCATCCGCGGTCAGGCCGTCAATATTTACGGAAAGAAAAAAAAATAATTTTTCACTTTACATCCTTTTCTTGTTTTGTTAATCGGTAACGTTTATATTTTTCGATATATGCGTTTTCAATCCACAGTAAAACAGTGCGGGGGTAAGATGAAGAAAAAAGATATCGAATATTTCAAGGCACTTCTCACTGAACGTCTGAGCGAACTGCTAAACCAGGCCGACGACACGGTGGCCGGCATGACCGTTGAAGATGAATCCTTTCCCGATCCTACGGACCGGGCCTCTCATGAATCCGACCGGAACTTCATGCTGCGTATCCGGGACCGGGAGCACAAGCTGATTAAAAAAATCAGGGCCGCTCTGGATCGAATCGAGGATGGCACCTTCGGCCAGTGTGAAATGTGCGAAGAAGACATTTCCATCGAACGGCTTAAGGCCCGTCCGGTCACCACGCGCTGCATCAAGTGCAAAACCAAAGAGGAGGAGATGGAGAAAATCCTTGGCCTGTAAAGACCATCGGTTCATTGATCTTCATATCCATTCCACCGCATCGGACGGATCATTTCAACCTTTTGAAATAATTTTACTTTCTATCAAGTCCGGGCTTTCGGCGATTGCCCTTACCGATCATGACACCACCGACGGCTGCAAGCAGATTCTGGCCCAGCCGCCCCCTCTGCCGCTGGATTTTCTGACAGGCGTCGAAATCAGTGCCGCCGCTCCCGCGGGCCTCACCCGGGCCGGGAGCATCCATATGCTGGGATATGACCTCGATGTGCATGATCCCAGCCTCAATCAGGCCCTGGCGGATTTGAGGAAGGCCAGAAACGACCGTTCCCCGAAAATGATACAGCGCCTCAAGGAAATCGGTTTTGACCTGTCTATTAACGACGTCGCGCCCTTTGCCCGGGGAAACCAGGTGGGCAGGCCGCATATCGCCCAGGCCATGCTGCACAAAAAGTTAGTGGCTTCCATCGATGAGGCGTTTGACCGGTATCTGGGGAAAAATGGAACGGCTTATGTAGACAAGCAGCGTATCCCCTGTCAACGGGCCATCGAACTGATTGTCGGTGCCGGCGGCATCCCCGTGCTGGCCCACCCCGGGCTTATCGAATCGGCGGAGGAAAACGAGATCAGATCGCTGGTGGGTATGCTGAAAGACACCGGCCTGCGGGGAATTGAAGTCTATTATCCGGGGCACTCCGCCGACCAGACGGACCGTTTTTTAAAGCTGGCCCGGGACTTTCACCTGGTCGTTACCGGCGGCAGCGATTTTCATGGCGATCTCAATCCAAAGATCAAACTGGGAAGAGGAACCGGTGATTTATTTGTCGGCTATCCGGTCTATGATGCACTGATCGCCTCCAATAGAAACAGGGAGGCAGCTCCCGTCTGAAAACAGCCATGGACATCAGTGAACTGGAAAACAAAATCGGTTACAGGTTTTTGTCTCCCCGCCTTTGCCAACAGGCCATGCGCCACCGTTCCTATATCAACGAACAGACGGAAAGCGGCCTTGAAGACAATGAACGGCTCGAGTTCCTTGGAGATGCCGTTCTTTCTCTGTGCGTCAGCCACCTGCTGATGTCTTCCTACCCCGAGCTCCAGGAAGGGGCCCTGTCCAAGATCCGCGCCAGCCTGGTCAATGACCAGAGTCTGGCGGTCCGGGCCCGCTCTCTGTTTCTGGGATCATTTATTCTACTGGGCCGGGGAGAAGAAATGACCCAGGGCCGCGACAAGGACTCCATCCTGGCCGGCGCCTTCGAAGCCCTGATGGGAGCGATTTATCTGGACGGGGGACTGGACGCGGCCCTGGCGCTGGCAACCCGTTGTTTCAGCGGCGATATCCGCAAGTTGAACCTGTCCGACATCATCCAGGACCACAAAAGCAGCCTGCAGGAATATACCCAGGCGGTATACAAGACATCGCCTGTTTATGAAATTATCGGGTCCTACGGTCCGGACCACGAAAAAAAATTCCGTTACAGCGTTACCGCGGGCGATATTGTCGCCGAAGGAACCGGCAGCAGCAAACAGGCGGCCCAGCAGATGGCCGCCCAGGAAGCCCTGAAACGAATCCAGTCATCGACCGAAAATGAATAACCGTCCCAGTCCCCTGGTGATCCCGATTTTCATTCCTCACGCCGGCTGCCCTCACCGCTGTGTGTTCTGCGACCAGACCGCCATCACCGGCATTGAAACGACGCCTGCCGTTGCCGATATCCGTCCTGTTCTGCGCCGGTTTCTGGCCTATAACCGCCGGAAAAGGTCACCGGTGCAGGCGGCTTTTTTCGGCGGCAACTTCCTCGGCCTGGCCCCGGACCGCATCATCGACCTGCTGAAGGAAACCGACGACTGCGTGAGGGAAGGGTTGATCGACCAGGTCCGGTTCTCCACCCGCCCGGACACGATCACGGAACAAACCCTGGATCTCATCTCCGGTTTTTCCGTAAGGGCTATCGAGCTGGGGATTCAATCGATGGATGACGGGGTGCTGTCCCTTTCCCGACGGGGGCACACGGCCATGCAGAACCGGAAAGCGCTGCAGCAGTTAAAGGAGCGGGGCTACGAAACCGGCGCCCAGATCATGACCGGTCTGCCCGGAGATTCCGGCCATCCATCCGTTCAGACCGCCGAAATCCTGGCGGCCCTGGCACCGGATTTTGTCCGGATTTATCCCGCCGTCATCCTTGCCGGAAGCACGCTGGCCCGTTGGCATCAGGACGGCCGCTATACCCCGCCTTCCCTGGACGATGCCGTCCGCCTGGTGGCCACGCTCCACGAAATTTTCACAGCCCACGACATTCCCGTAATCCGCATGGGGCTGCAACCCACCGAAGATCTGGAGTACGGCGGCGCGGTTCAGGGAGGGCCCTATCATCCCGCCTTCGGGCATCTGGTCCAATCGGAAATTTTTCTGCGAAAAGAAATCCGGGCTGTCAGCGATCTCTCCGGCCATACCGCTGAAATCACCTTGATTGTCAATCCCCGTGATGTTTCCGCGGCCAGAGGCCAGAAAAACAGCAACATCAGGCGCCTGGAAAAAACATGCGGGGTAAGGGCAATCCGCGTGATCGAAGACGAATCGCTTAATCCGGGACAATTGATCTGCCGGTAGGCTACAGGGGACCGCCCCCCCCTTCTTTCCGGCGCCTTCGCTCGCCCCGCCTGTCAATAAGCCGCGTCACCAGTATCCACGTCAGCCATCCGAAAAAAGCCATGCCCAGGCAGAAAAGGCCGTAGGATATCTCCCAGGGCAGCCGCCTGGTCATCATGCTCCACTCGGACATGCCGCCGATACTGGCAATCAGGTTCAACGGGAGAAAAACGATATTGATCAATGTCAGGTTTTTCAGGAGGACGTTCATGTTATTGTTGACGATGGTGCCCCGGGCATCCATGAGACCGCTGAGAATAGAGCTGTATATATTGGCCTGACGGGCCGCCTGGTTATTTTCAAGGATAATATCGTCCAGCAGCTGGCGCTGCCGGTTATCCAGACCGATGGCGCCGGCCATGGCTAGCAGCTTGGAAAGCACGGCGCCGTTGCCTTCAATGGCGTCAACGTAATATACCAGACTTTCTCCCAGAGCGAACATCTGCAGCAGGTGTTTGTTTTCCATGGACACGGTGATCTTTCTCTCCAGTTCGCTGCTCATCTGCTTGATCACCCGGAGATGACCGACGTAGTGACGGATAGTATGAAGCAGGAAACCAAGCAATACGTCCTTGACGTCCCGGCAGTTACGGAACTCCCGGGCTGAAAAGACGGTCTGCCCTTCGCTCATCACAAATGCCATCCGGTCGCCGGCCAGAAGCAGGCTGACCGGGAAAACCCCCAGTTCAATGGCCTCGGATACCCGGGCGCTTCGGGGAATTTTCCAGATAATAAGCGTTCGTTCGGAAGAGGTCTCCGCGCGCGGCACCTCATCAGAATCAAGGGTGGAGGACAGGTCATACTCGTCCAGATGGAACTGACTCCGGATGAGCGTTTTTTCTCTTTCATCAGGAGCGACAAAAACGAGAACCTGACCGTGTCCCTGGCCTGACGGGACAATCCCCGTCTCTTCGACGACAAACGAATTCATCATTAGGGCACCTCCTTTCCTTCAAGCCGCGGAAGCCGTCAATTCCAGAAAACCGCCGCGGCGTCAACGCTAAAAGCGCTATCTATCATCAGTCGGCGCGCTGATTATTACTGCTGCCTGACACCCCTGTCAACACGAGTCTGCTCCTGGCCGATTCTTTTCCAGGCGGGCCGGGACCATACCAGATATGGCATCGGGAAATATATTGACATACAAGACATCTGTTGCTATATTATAAATAAATGAATATTTCAGACCATAAAGCCCCTTTTTGTATCCGGCAACAGTTCTAAATTTGAAATAATTATTTTTTATGAAAAGAGTCGCGCCATCATCCCTATTGCTATCCCCAACCATCAAGGAGTCTTCCATGCACAAGAAACACCAGAGAACCGGCCTGTTTTTGTTGTCTGTTTTCCTGTGGGTCGCGGCAGCCGGATGCGCCCAGAAGTACACCACGACCTTTACCCCGCCCGAACGGCAGGCCCCTGAAACCCTGGACATGGACTATTCGGGTCCCAGGGCCAATATCGCGGTGGGCGACTTCACGGTCAAGGCCAGCGGCGCCACGAATTATATCGGCGACGGCCTCAGGGAAATGCTGGAAAGCGCCCTGTTTGAATCCCTGCGGTTCAACGTGCTTGACCGCCTGGATCCCCAGGGGCTGAAGGCCGAGCAGCAGCTCAGCTATTCCAAGATGGCCAAAAGCGACAGCCCTAAACTGGGGGCCCAGATGGAAGTGGCGGAACTCATGTTCTACGGCACCGTCACGGAATTTGAAGCCGAATCCAAAGGTGTCGGCGTGACTGCCCTCGCGCCCCGTGTCCCCGCCTCGGCTTCGGCTGGAGCCAAAAACGCCCACATGGCCATTGATATCCGGGTGGTGGACGTGGCTTCCGGCCGCCTGGTGGCCGCCAAAAGAGTGGCGGGGTCGGCCGCTTCCTATAAGGCCACGGCCGGCGCACTGCTGGGCGGAGGCGAAACGGCCATGCCGGTGAGCCTCGGCGCCTATAGCAACACCGCCATGGAACTGGCCATCCGCGACTGCATTTACCGGTCCGTTATCTATGTCTGCAACTCGCTGCCCAGGGAATATTTTCAGTATTAACCTGTTAAAATTAAAAATATTTATTAAAATAATATACTAATCATGAGTGGCCCTATGAAAAACTATTTGATCGGTAAATCACGCTTTGTATCCGGTAAAAAAGTTGCGCTGACCGCACTTTTGTTCTTTGTTTCAACCCTTATCCTGCCCGTTGTTTCGGCGAGGGGTGAAGCCGCCTCCGATCTGCTGGGCAACATGACGTGTGAACAGGTGAAAGCGCTTGCCCAATCCGCCCCGGCCACGCTTTTTGAGATGTGGGCGGAAAGCGGCAAATTCGGGTCCAACTCGGCCCTGGCCAAAGAACTGGTAGACCGGGGGAATATCGCGGGGGTTCTGGATAACATCGGGGAGTTAACGACCATTATTCAGGGCCTGGAGGAAGCCGCCAACGGGGACCCGAAAAAAGTGGCGGAAATTTTTGCCAACTGGCTGCTTGACAAAGCCCTGACCGCAACCGGTTCCGGAATCCCCGGCGCGGTATGGACCGTATGCAAAACACTCAACGATTTTGCCGTGGCCCTTGACGAAGAAATACTGGACATTAACATCAAAACTTTCGCACAATTTGCGGAAAAAGACCCCAACCTCCTCGGGCCGAACAGTACGGATTATTTTTTAAATAATTTTTTGGAAATAGACAAAAGTTCCGGAGGTATTCTTGATCCGACTTATAATCTGACAAAAAAAAGAGCCGCTTTCTATTCATACGCCAGCAAGAAATTAGGGGTTGATTTACCGCCGGTTAATGAGTGGAGAGACCCTAAAAACTGGAATTATGTCCGTTCCGCCGCCAGAAGCATGCTCAATGATGTGGAAAAGGAAGTCGAAAAAAGAAAAAAATTCCAACAACTCCAGGGCGAGCTCAAGATACACCTTGAGCAGTTGAAGCGGGAACAGAGTGTCTTCAACACCTTCGAAAGCCTGCGGGCCCAGGTGAATGCCATGGTCTGCCAGGACCCCACCAAGGATTGCATATCGGCTTACACCGCTACCTTGAATACGCTTGAAAGCCTGATTGTGGACGCGGGGGACATTCAAAAAACCCCTGATGGAACCATGAACGGGATCAAAAGCACCACTGACGCCATCAATCTTGATCTCGACGCCATCTCCCAGAAAATAGACAAGGACAAGCAGGCTATTGAACAGTTCTGCGCCAAAGGGAAGCAGGATCTTGAAGCGGCCAAAAACACCCTGGACAAGGCAAAGTCGGCCGCCGCGGAAACGGCCGCTCAAGCGGTCGCGGCCGGCGGATATAAAGACAAAGCCTGCGCGGCAAAAACCGTGGACGCGGCCGGGGAAGCCGCGACCAAAGCCCGGGACGCCGCCGACAAAGCCGGCCGGCTGGTCGATTCCATTTCCTCATTCAATAGTAATTTAAGTCAATATACCCCTCCCGCGGCCGCTGACTTCTCAAGTGTCGAATCCCGGTTAGCCGCCCTCAACAAGGATCTGTCGGCTCTTGATGCGTCAATCCGCGAAAATTTAAAGAAAAAAGAAGCCTTCATGGCCGCCATGACCAAGGCCAATCAGGAGGCCGCTGATCTGGACAAGATTTGCAAGGGGGCCAAAGACCTGGGGCTGGTCAACCAGGCCATGGGACGGGTAGGTCAGGTGGCCGCAAAAGTACCGGATCTGCGGGCGGATATAAACACGCTGGCCTCGCTCCAAAGCAAGGCCGGACAGATTCAGTCCCGAATCAGCAGCATGAAAAGCGCGGAACAGAAAAACCGCCAGTGTTTGAGTGGTTTGCCGGACAGTACCGCTCTGGTTAAAGAAATCCAGTCCTTGGAGGTAACCGCCAAGGCCGATCTGACCAAAGCGCTTGATCATGCCGCCGCGGCGGAAGCCTGTCATGAAAATCTGAAAAACAAATGCGGCCCCAATGAACGCCTGGACAATAACGGCAACTGTGTGTGCGTGGACGGGTATGAGAAGGTAGATGGGGAATGCCAAAAAAAATGCGGTCCCAATGAGGAAAGAGACGCCTCCGGGGGATGTGATTGCAAGCCCGGTTATGAAAAAATTGACGGGAAGTGTGAAAAAGAATGCGGCCCCGATCAGGAACGGAATGCGGCCGGGGAATGTGACTGCAAACCCGGTTATGAAAAAATTGATGGCAAATGCCTTAAAGAATGCGGCCCCAATCAGGAACGAAATGCGGACGGGGATTGTGAATGCAAACCCGGTTTTGAAAACGTTGATGGAAAATGTGTAAAAGAATGCGGCGCCAATGAAGAACTGAATGCCGACGGCAAATGCGACTGCAAATCCGGCTATGAACGCAATGATGACGGAAAATGCGAACCGGCCGGTCAGAAATGCCAGGGCGATGACGACTGTCCTGTGGACTATGCCTGTAAGAACGGCAAGTGCGTTTACCAGCCCAAGCCGCCCTGCCAGGACGACGTTGATTGCCCGGTGGATTACGTCTGTAAAAACGGCAAGTGCGTGTATAAACCCAAACCGCCCTGCCAGGGTAACGACGACTGCCCGGTAGACTATGTCTGCAAGAACGGCAAGTGTGTCTACCAGTCCAAGCCGCCCTGCCAGGGCGATGACGACTGTCCCAGGGATTATGTGTGCAAAGGCGGCAAATGCGTTTATCAATCCAAACCCGACTGCGAGGGCGACGACGATTGTCCCAAGGGCTATATCTGCAAGAACGGGAAATGCGTCTTCCAGAAAGCCGACTGCCGCCGAGACGGTTGTCCCACCGGTTACCAGTGCGATTCCAAAACCGGGAACTGCGTTTTCATCAAATCCGGATGTTCGGGCGACAGCGACTGCAAGAAGGGGTATGTGTGCTCCGGCGGCAAATGCGTCTCCCCCTTTGACGATGATTACGATGATTACACCAATACCATGGGCGACCGGGACGACGACCGGGGCCAGGACCTGGCTGACACGGTCTCTTCCAATCAGACATCCGGCGGCAGAAAGGGAGGATATACCTCCAACGACCTGAACGATGACATGGACAATGTTCAGGACGGCATAACAGCCGGATGCCGGAAAGATTCCGATTGCAAATCCGGCTATGCCTGCCAGGATGGAGAATGCGTGAAAAAACAGCGCTGCACCGATGACAGCGACTGCGGCCAGGGCAAGACCTGCAAGAACGGCCAGTGCGTAAAAGTAACGGACTGCAAGAAAGCGGGTGACTGCCCGCCGAACCACACCTGCAAGAACGGCAAATGCGTGCCGGTAACCGACTGCAAAAAGGCCGGCGACTGTCCCCAGGGCCAGGTCTGCAAAGACGGCAAGTGCATTGCCCAGACCACACAGAAAGCCACCCTTTCCGTGTCACCGGCCAATATGGCGGTGGTGTTGAACGAAAGTGTCAACCTCAAAGCCACCTTCACGGACACCGACGGCAGCACCAAGGATGTTACCGGCGAGGCGAACTGGAACCCCTCCCCCAATTTTTCCAAAGGGACCATCGGCGTTTACACGGTTACCGCCTCTCACAAAGGGCTGACCGCCACTTCACAGATCACGGTGGTCAAGGAAAAAGGCATGGATGATATCACGGTCAACCAGAAGAACGTCACCGTCACCTTCTGGGATCACGGTGTGGAAGACGGCGATATGATCGACATCCTTATTAACGGGGAAGTGGTTTTCGGCGGCATCTCCCTGACGAATGCTCATCAGAGCAGGACAATCAAGATGAGCGCCGATATTGTCGTGGTCGGGTTCAAAGCGCTGAACGTCGGCTCCATACCGCCCAACACAGCCACGGTGACCTTCACCAGCGTTACCGCCGGGAAAGACACCCAGACATACGAGTTGAACCAGGACCAGGAAGCGAACATGAACATGACGTATAAACCATAAGTATGGAATAATCGGGAATGATACCTTCATGCTACGCCGGAACCGAATCCGGCACGATCAAAAGGCGAGGGAAGGGGTTTCATCTTCCGGGCACAATCCTGCCGCTCTGCGTGCTGCTCGTCCTGCTTTTCCAGACGGCAGCGGCTGCCCAGAACCGGGCCCTGCCCGCCACCGCGCCCCGGTCCCGGCAGCTTATTGATGTGAGCCGGGCGGACGAACCCTGGGTGCGAGACTGGGACGTCACCCATACCGCCGTGATGATTCCCGGCGGCGGCAAGGCCGGGTTCTATGATCGTCCTCCCCGCATGGGCGACGCCGTTCCCCATCCGGGCCGCATGGGCATCCTTTACCTTTATCCGGAAAGCGATTACAAGCCCGCCCGAATTTTGCAGCGGAACGTGAAGGTCACCCCGGCCACCGCCGCGCTTCTTATCGGCGCCTGCGCCAACCGTACCCCCCGTGGGGAATGGAACCTGCGGGTTCTGGTGGATGACAAACCCCTGGGGGGCGATGTGGTCATTTCCGACCGTGACGGCTGGCGGGATATTGTCCTCAACCTTTCCGGGTACATGGACCGGCGGGTGGACATTGAAATTCAGGGGCACACCTCCCTGCGGCGCGGCTCCCACATTTACATTGATTATATCGAACTGGCGGATCCGGCCGAGTCTCCCGTGTCCGAACTGGAAGACACCGAAGAGGACGACGGCGGCCCATATGATTTTTCCTCCACTGACTTCGAGAATCAAGTGGACGCTGGCAATCAATCTGATGGCCCGGTATATTTTGACGTCTACTACGAGAATTTCCTCGAGCTCATGATGGAACGCCAGGACCGGAGACGTTATGATGATTACTATTACAATCCACGCTACCCCTATTACCCTCCCCCATGCGTGAGACGATATGACGACTGCGATCGGAGATATTATGGTTACCCCTATCCGAACCGGAAAACATGGTATAATCGCTATGAGCATGATCGAGATGAACATGATCGCTGATCACGCCTCCTGGAAGAAAATCCTCTTCGGGCTGACATTTGTGATCGGGGTGTTGCTTTTGATCCCTCCGGCATCAGTCGCGGCGGAGGAATTCGATATCCCCCTGGGGTCCGCTTATCAGGGCGCCAAATGCATGGCGGCGGTCGAGGATTTCGCCATGGAAGTGCCCGGCGCGCCGGATGACGTTAAAAACGGGCTTCAGGAGATGCTCCAGACGGCCCTTTTTGAGAGCAATTATTTTATCCTGGTAGACCGGTCGGATCCCCAGGGGATCAGCGCCGAGTTGCTGCTTTCCGACTCTTTTATGGCCGATCCGGATACCATTCTGGAACAGGGGCAGCTGGACCCGGCCGAAGTGATGATTTACGGGACACTGACCGCGCTTGAGGGCGGCGGCGCCGGCCTCCGGGTCAAGGCGCCCTGGATTCCATTGACGGTCGGCGGCACCTATCATGAAGCCCGGGCCGACATCGACGTGCGGGCGGTTGACGCGGCCAGCGGCCAGGTTATTGCCACGGCTCACTTTTCGGGTTCCGCCTCATCCGGGAAAAGCAGCACGGCGGCGGTTTTCACGGGAGTGAAAATGCCCGCGCAACTGGAAATGTTCGTGAACACTCCACTGGAGCTCTGTCTTCGGGACTGTATTTACCGGAGCGTGGTTGAACTTTGCAAGACCATTCCTCCCCAGTATTTCAAACATTAAAATAGATAAGGGCAAGGTCCAGGGTGCGGGTGGAAGGGTGCAAGGTTTTTGAAAATTTTAATCAAATCCTGTTGAGGTTTTAACAGATAAACATCATAACAATGGATGACAACCATCCGAACAAAAAATGGAGGAAGGAAATGAAGCAAAAAAATTATCGTCATGTGCGGTGGATACTCTTTCTGCTGACCCTGGTGCTGGTCGTTTCCACCGGCGGAACGTCCGCCCTGGCCGCCACCGTGATCAATCACACCGCTCCGGAAGGTAATTACATCCCCGGCTTCCGGATCAACCTGGATGCCGCCATCCAGAGCGCCGGCGGTCTGCTGGCCGTCCGCTGCTATTTCAAGACGAAAAATGACCAGAACTTCGCTTTCGTCGACATGTTTGACAAAGGCGGCGGAAATTATCAGGCCGTCCTGCCCGCTCCCTGGGTGAATTCCGAGGCGGTGGAATACCTGTTTGTGACCGTGGACAAGGACAAGAAGGTTACCCGGTCCGATGTTTACACGCTGGAAGAAGGCCAGACCAAAGAGGCTGCCCAGTGGAAGGACGCCAGCCAGGTCAAGGAAGTGCGGCTGGACTCCATGCAGGAAGGCATTGAAGACTGCGAACTGCTCCGCCGTCAATTGAGAACCAGCCACGGTAAAAAGCTTCCCAAGTACCAGACCGCCGATGACGCCAACTCCCTGGCGGTTCAGACCGAAATGAACCCGGCCCAGGTCCCGTTGAACGGCTTCTATGACAAAGCCGTCATTACCGAAGTCCCTGACAGCGCCAAGTATGGCGCTGCTGCCCTCGGCACCGCCGGCGGCCACAGCACGGCTTTCTGGGTTGGAGCGGGTGTTCTTGGCGCCGCCGCGGTAGGCGGCACGATTGCCGCTTTTTCCGGCGGCGGTGGCGGCGGCGGCGGCCATCATAACAACAACTGCACCCCGGAAGTCTGCGGCGACAATATAGACAATGACTGCGATGGACAGGTCGACGAAGGTTGCGGCACCGGCCCCACGGAAATCTGCGGCGATGGCATCGACAATGACGGCGATGGCCAGATCGACGAAGGCTGCAGTACCACCACGGAAGTCTGCGGCGACGGCATCGACAATGACGGCGACGGACAGATCGACGAAGGCTGCAGTACCGGCCCCGAGCCGTTAACTTCGGACACCATCGTGGGTTTCTGGAATTTTGACGGTTATCGTTATGACGGTATTCACCGCTGGGGCGATATTACCTTCAACAGTAACGGTACTCACACTTATAACGTCGTGGACGCGGACGGACAGAACACCGGCAGCGGCACCGGGACCTGGTCTTTATCCGGAAGTGCCTTGATCATCACCTTTTCAGGTATGTCCACCTGGGATGGCTTTGCATCCGGAGACTCCGAGAGCTTTTACATGAGTACTTACTCTCACGGTAACTACACCTTTACCCGGTAATTTGAACATGAGGTGAGGCATATTATGAATCAAACAATAAACCGTCGTGTTCAGTGGGCACCCCTTGTGTTGTACCTGGCGCTGGCCCTTTTCACCAGCGGAGCTTCCGCTCTGGCTGCCGCCGAAATCAGCCACACCGCTCCGGAAGGCAATTATATCCCCGGCTTCCGGATCAACCTGGATGCCGCCATCCAGAGCGACGGCGGTCTGCTGACCGCCCGGTGCTACTTTAAAACGAAAAACGACCAGAACTTTGCTTTTGTCGACATGTTTGACAAGGGCAATGGAAACTATCAGGCAGTGCTGCCCGCCCCCTGGGTAAATTCCGAAGCGGTAGAGTACCTGTTTGTAGCCGTGGACAAAGACAAGAAAGTCGCCCGGTCACAGGTGTATACGCTGGAAGAAGGCCAGACCGAAGAGGCTGCCCAGTGGAAGGACGCCAGCCAGGTCAAGGAAGTGCGGCTGGACACCATGCAGGAAGGTATTGAGGACTGCGAACTGCTCCGCCGCCAGCTTCGTACCAACCACGGCAGGAAGTTGCCCGAATTCCAGACCGCCGATGAGGCAAACCCCTTGACGGTTCAGACCGAGATGAACACGGCCGAGGTACCGATGAACGGCTTTTATGACAGGGCCGTTATCACCGAAGTGGCCGACAGCGCCAAATACGGTGCAGCGGCCATTGGAGCGACCGCCGGATGGTCAACCGCGGCGATTGTGGGAACCGGTGTCGCCGCAGCCGCGGTGGTTGGCGGAACGGCCGTCGCCCTGTCCGGTGGTGGCGGAGGCGGCGGTGGGAACAAACAGCCGGAGGATTTGACGGAAAGGACCATCACCGGTCCGTGGTCGGTTACCGGCAATTCCATCTATGACTGGACAACATCCGGTGACATGAATTTCAATGATAACGGTTCGTTTACCTACAATCTGCACAGCATCCTTCCGGATAATTCGACCACTGATTCCGTCGGTAACGGGCAGTGGACTCTGGTCGGAACAACCCTGACGCTTAATTTTGACGGCGGCGCGGTCTATAACGGCACGGCCAGCGGGGATTCCGACGCCTTTACCATGGTCGATAACAATATCGGCTGGACGCTGTATTTCTCCAGGTAATCAGCAAAAAAGTCCGGGGAACGACGGCATAAGCTGTTGTTCCCCGGACTTTTTCCAAAAACTCACGCCCGGGAAAAACCGGGACCAGTGACTCAAAACAGCTAAAACTGCCGGACGATCCATTCCTGGATATCCCGCCCGATTTTCATTCCGGTCGTTTTCGAAAAAGCATCCATATCAATTTCGGCCCTGGCCAGCCCCTTGTGACCGCCGGCCGGCCCCATGGCTCCGAAGATTCTGGCGGCTGTTTTGCCGGCGTTCCGGCTGACACCGTCGTTTCTGAAAATCACCACCAGTTTGCCGTCATAAACACCGGAAACAACACTCCAGCGGATGGCGCTGACGCGCATGAAAAAATCAGCGAGGATAACGCAAACATCCGGGCTGTCCACCTGATCCAGGTGAACAAACACCTTATTTTTCCTGATGACATGACGGTCCAGCGCCCGTGAAAAATATTTTAAAAAATCCCGGCTGATCTCCTCCTGCTCGATCCGGCGGGCCAGATACACATTGGTATGCCGGTAAATGTATTGAAAGGCCCGGATATCCTCAAGCAGCACTCGCCGTTCGAAATCACCGGTATCGACTTTAATCCCGATAAAAAGCGCCGTAGCCAGTTTCATGGCCGGCACAATCCGGGCGGCTTTCAGGTACTCAATCATCATGGAGGAGGTGGCGCCATATTCCGGCCGTACATCCACATATCCTGCTGCCGGTGCCTTTTTTGACGGGTGATGATCAATGATTACATCGGGGTTGAACGCTGAAAATCGCTCGTTATGATCCGGCTGGGAATCCACGATCACGAAACGGTTATACTGACCGATGACCACCTTATCAAGATGAACAAGCCGGGCATCCAGCAGGCGTACCATGGCGATATTGTCCGGCCGCTCCATGACATTGATGCTGGCCAGGGTCACGGAAGCGACTTTTTTCCATAACAGCCTCCTGACAGCCATGGCGCTGGCGATAGCATCCGGATCGGCATTAATCACCACCAGGACATGGTCTCCGGCCTGGAAACGGGCATAAAACAGTCGCAGCCTTTCCAGATTGGATGTGGGCATATATCAGTCTTCTCCGGGGGAAAAAGGTCGTTTCATATAGAGAGTGTTGCCGGTGTCATTAAACCGGTTTATCCATATATTTACCTGAATCTGGCGGTGAAGTAAATCAGATCCCTTAACAGCGTATATTTCATGGACAAACAAGCTGCTTCCATTATATTACTGGAATACATTATCATCAGGGGAAACGGGAGATAAGGAGCGGAAAATGATGCTGCAAGGGGCCGTGGGTATTATCGCATTTGTTCTTCTGGCCTGGTTGATCAGCGAAAACCGGGGACAGGTTCGCTTCACGACCCCTTTGATCGGTATCGGCCTGCAATTCGCCCTGGCGGTGGTATTTCTGAAATCTCCCGGATCCATCCAGTTTTTTAAAATGCTCAACCGGGTCATCTTGGCCATTGAAACAGCCACCAACGCGGGGACATCCTTCGTGTTCGGCTATCTCGGCGGCAGCACGTCCCCTTCCCCCTTTGACATTACCAACCCGCAGGCAACCTTCATTCTCGCCTTTCAGGCCCTGCCGATTATTCTTATCATGAGCGCCCTGTCGTCGCTCCTGTTTTACTGGCGGGTATTGCCCGCCATGGTCAACGCTTTCTCCTGGCTTCTGGGCAAGGTCACCGGCATCGGCGGCGCCGAAGGCGTCGGTCTGGCTTCCAATATCTTTCTCGGCATGGTGGAATCACCCCTGTTGATCCGGCCTTATCTCAAAACCATGACCCGCAGCGAACTCTTTTCCGTCATGACTTGCGGCCTGGCGGGCATCGCCGGCACGGTCATGGCCCTGTACGCCAGCTTCCTCAGCAAAGTGCTTCCCGAAGCCATGGGCCATATTCTGACGGCCTCGGTCATCAGTGTGCCGGCCTCCATCACCATCGCCAAGATCATGATCCCCGAAACCGGTTCCATCACCGACGGCAAGGTCGTTCCTTCGCAGAACGCCAGAAGTTCCATGGACGCAATTACCCTGGGGACCATCGAAGGCGTGCAACTGCTGATCAATATTGTGGCCATGCTGATCGTACTCGTGGCCCTGGTTTATATGGCCAACCTGGGATTGAGTTTTCTGCCGTGGTCTGACGGAAATCCGCTCACCCTGCAGCGCCTGCTGGGATACCTGATGGCGCCGGTGGTCTGGCTCATGGGCATCCCCTGGAGCGAGTCGGTGACGGCCGGCACTCTGATGGGCACCAAATCCATTTTAAATGAACTGCTGGCCTATGTGGAAATGGCCCGTCTGCCGGAAGGCGCCTTGAGCTCCAAAAGCCTGGTCATCATGACCTATGCCCTGTGCGGTTTTGCCAATCCCGGCAGCCTGGGCATCATGATCGGCGGCATGGGGACCATGGTTCCGGAACGCCGGGATGAGATCGTTTCCCTGGGAGTACGGTCAGTCGTGGCCGGCACCATGGCCACCTGCATGACCGGCGCAGTCATCGGCCTAATTGTGTAAACCCATAACCCGAATGAATGAGGAAAAATATCATGGCACCCCGTATCGAACTGCCGTCTTTAGAAGAACTGCCGCAGGAAATCGGCGACCTGTTGAAACTGCTGCCGCCGCTGAACGCCTTCCGCATGATGGCCCTGGTCACCAACAGCTTCAAGGGTTTTCTCGACCTGGCCGGATCGGTGCTGTCCGGCGCGGATTTCGACGCCCGCCTGCGGGAAATCGCGGTGCTGCGCGTCGTCCGGGTGATGAACTGCAAATACGCCTGGAGCCACCATATGACGGTGGGGAAAATGACCGGCCTGACGGATGAGGAGATCCGCGCCATCCGTGATGAAAACCCGGTGCGGTCCCTGGACGCGGAAGGCAATCTCCTCTGCCGGGTGGCCGACGAGATCACTACCAGCGTCCGCCTGGGCGATGAATCACTGGCCGCCATCAAAAACCGCTACGGTAACAACGGCGCGGCTGCCCTGATCCTCTGTTGCAGTTACTTCAACATGCTCGGCCGCTGCCTGGAAAGCATGCGGGTACCGCTGGAAACCGAAGACGTGGACAGCGCCATTAAAACAATTTTCGAAAAGCCCGCGCCTTGACGGCCGCGTGTATATTCGAGTCGCCGAAAAACCGACAGGCTTTTTTAAACCTGGCTTGCCCGGTCACCCTAACCCGACTGGGTTTTCGCGGGGAAAAACAATGATGTTGGGTTCCCAGAAGGCGATGCGGACTGTTTTTCCCGGAAACAGGTCGTGCCGTTCTCTGAGGTACGGGGGCAGCTTGATTTCAAAGTCATACGCTTGCGAACTGCTATTGCTCTTAAAATAAATCAGGCAGTATTCGGGAAAAGAAAATATAGAGACAATGACTCCGGCAATAACATTGTCCTTTAACTGGTCCCGCAACGGGCGCCCTTCCTTGATGATTTTCACATCCTGCTGACGGATGCACAGAGCCACCTTCTCTCCGTCGGGAATTTTCCCGGACAAAACAAAACGAAAAGCATCGGTATCTACAACCGTGCCGGCGGTGTGGGCGCGGGCCGTACCTGAAAAAATATTCCTATAATTCAGATAGGCGGCCACTTCCCGTGTGGCCGGTCGCTCGAAAATCTCATTTTTGGCACCGCTCTGATGAATTTCACCGTTTAGAATAACCGACAACCTCTCGCCCAGACTGTAAGCTTCTTCCAGGTTGTGGGTAATATGAAAAGCGGTCATTCCGATTTCATTAATGATCTTTTTTAACTCCACCCACAAATCCCGACGGGACCCCTCGTCAATGGAGGAAAACGGTTCATCCAGAAAGACCAGGTCGGGTTGTATGGCCAGCGCCCGGGCCAGGGCGACTTTCTGCTTCTCTCCACCGGACAGATGGCGGATGCCTCTGCCGCGGAGATGACCGATATGAAACGTATCGCACAACCGGTCGACAATAACGTTGGCCGTTCCGGGATCCTGTTTTCTGGAAAACAATCCGAAACGGATGTTCTCTTCCACGGTCAAATGAGGAAAAAGAGAATAGTGCTGAGGCACATAGCCCATGCGCCGATCTTCGGGCCGACAGCGGCTGATATCCCGGCCGTTCAGGAAAACAGCGCCGCGATAAATACGAAATAATCCGAGCATGCACTTAATCAAGGTGGATTTACCGCTGCCGGTAGGCCCCAGAAGAACGTGATACTCGCCTTTCCCGCATGAAAGCTGAATGTTCCGCAGGGAAAAATTGCCCACGGAAAGGGTCAGCGATTCAACCTGAAGAAAGGCACGCGTCATATTAACCTATCGCCATCCGGACGTCAGACGTCGTTCCACCAGAGCGAAAAAATTTTCAAAGGCCAGACACATAACAGCCAAAATGGTCAGACAGACGATAATTATATCAATCCGCATCAGGCTTTCCGCTTTCATCATCAGGGCGCCAATACCGGTGGGGATAGCCACCATTTCAGCGGCGATGACCGTACGCCAGGCCATACCGGCCTCCAGCCGGAGCCCGGTAAAAATATTGGGCAGGGCCAGGGGAAAAATAACGGTAAACAGAATGCGTCTTTCCGAGGCGCCCAGGGTCCGGGCCACCCGAATATAATCCCGGTCTACGCTCTTGATCCCGGTGATGGTGTTGTAAAGGACCGGGAAAAAGGAACAAATAAAAATAAGTGCAATGGGCAGCATCTCATTGATCCCGATCCAGAGCATCAGCAGCGGTATCCATCCCAGGGCGGGAATGGGATAAAACAGGCTGATGATGGGATTCAGGGATTTGTCGATGACCGTTCTCCAGCCCATCAAGGCGCCCAGCATTATCCCGGCGACCGAGCCGGCCAGGAATCCCGCCAGCACACGAATCAGGCTGCTGAAAAAGTTTTTCCCCAGCACGCCGTTGATCGTCAGCACATAAAACTGGTACAGCACCTCAGAAAACGGGGGGAGAATCAGATGGCCGGGCAGGATTTCCATTCGGGCCGAAAACTCCCATATTCCCAGAAACAGGGCAATGGGCAACAATCCCCATCCGCTATTCCACTTACGGCGTGTGTTCATGCTGAATAAATCTTAAATCAAGGATATCTTCGGCTGGAACCTTCTTCTTTAAATAGCCCAGCCTGGCCATATAGTCTATGGTATTCTGTACCTCTTCCGGTGAGATATCTGCGGTGAATTCCATTCGTTTCATGGACCTCTCCAGGATTTCCGGCGAAACAGCGGTTTGATCACTTCCGATGATCTTCTCATCCTGAGACATCCCGTCTTTCGATAACCGCATCTGCCTGGCAACGATTTCCGCCGCCTGCCCGGGTTCGTTCCGAATAAGCGTGTTGCCCCGGGCTAACAAATCGAACAGAATTTTTACCGTCTCCGGATGATCACGGATCAACTCATCCTTCACCGCCAGAACGCTGCCCTGCATTTGAGGCCAGACATCCTGGGCGGTCACCAGAACCTCATAGCCGGATGACTCGGCCATGGTCAGCCACTGTTCCGGCAGCATGACGGCGTCAAGCTGACCGGTCTTAATGGCCAGCAACTGTTTTGCCGGCGGCATGCGTTTTACGTTTTTAAGCACCCTGTCCGGGTCTAGTCGGTGGATATCGATGATTTTCCGCATCAGGACATCAACGGCGCCGCCCTCCTGCACGCATCCGATACGAACACCTGATTTTTCCATGTCTTTGACGGTCTTGATCCGGCGGCGGTCAACCGCCAGCCCGTATCCATATTGATGAGTTCCAGCCACGATTTTCATCGACACCCCGGCGTTGACACAGGCATTAATGGCCGGCACCAGACACAGATAGGCCACCTGGACATCATCCCTGGCAAGCGCCGCCGCCAAAGCCATGCCGCTCTCAAAGCTCTCAAACGTCTTTATGTTCAGGCCGGCGGCCGTGAACCAGTCCTGATCCCGGGCGATGAAAGCAACGGCGGCATGATCCATGAACTCCACCGCCATGTTGATGGAAATGTTCAATGATTCAGGGGGGGAAATACCTTCCGCGCTTGCCTCCATCCAGCTGCTGGATACAATAAATATACCGGCCATCACCACATAAATCATTTGCCGCGAATCCATGCCACTCTCCTCCGCTTTTCTACAAATAATGGATACGTACTTTATGCGATTATAATATTGCCCGGGAAAACTTATACGACCACTGACAGAAGAACCAGTTGCTTTCCTTGTCCGAAGCTACTTTCCCGGCAAATTCATCCGGCCGGAAATGTCCGAAACCAACCTGAAACTGCTGCTTCTTGGACAGGTCAAAGGTCGTCACGATATCCAACTCTCTTCCCACTTCATCTCCGGATCGGCCGCTTTTATCCCGATAGGCCTGGGCGTTGAGATACCAGGCGTCTTCCCTTTCCGCCAGGCGGAATTTATGGAACTCGGTTTTAATAAAAAGTTTTTCATGCGGCCGGACCTCCAGGTTGACCTGGGCGTCTTTTATATTCTGCCAGTGGAAAAAATTCATCCGGCCGTACATCATGTCCCGGGCGCCGAAGGCCCCGTCAAATGTTTCCTTCTTCCCGTCAACCGGATTGGAATCGCCGGAGGCGAAACTGTATTCCATGCTGAGACCGGGCTTCATGCCGATCTCCGAAAAGGTATAACCCGCCAGCAGATGATAACCGTAAGCTTCGATATCATCATGAGCGAACGCGCCTGCCTGTGAGATATAGGTGAGATCATAGTCAAATTCCTTTTTGTCTGCTTCACCGGCCCGGATACCCCCATACCAGGAATCGAAATCGCCGGTCCGCTGATCCTCTCCTCTGTAACGGTCATGATCATCCTGTTTTGTCATCAAAAAAGGCTCCAGCGCCACCGGAAACCGTTTCACGGGCAGATCGAAATGACCATAAAAACCGCCGCTTTCAAACCCGTGGCGATGATTGAGGCTGAACTCATTGGGTTCGTGGAGTTGCGTCTTTCCATAGTATATATCCGCGAACCCGCCCTCAAAGCCATAGGACCATTTTACCGCATCCCATACCCAGCGGCCGCTGTTGCCCCATTCACCGGGACCGAAAACGCGGTTATCCCCATAACATATCCGTTGTCGGCCGCCTTTAACGGAAACCGGCAGATTAAACACTTTTTTGATTTCAAGATAAGTATCCCACATTTCCCAGCGATCTTTGTTGGGGTTATCCTCCATGCCGAACCGGCTGCTGTAAAAATCACTATCTGTAAGGGCGCTGTCCCAGACTTCGGCATTCTGCATCCAGAGGGAAAGATGGATGTCCGGGTCCGGGTTATAATCAAGCCCCGTTCTCAACCGACCGAGAACAAACCCGTCTCTGGCGTTCCCTTTAGCCGGGTCGTCTCCGTAATATAATTGATTAAAATTATCCTGATACTCATACCGGAACCGGATATTGGCGCCGAAGGTGAGTTTCCCCTGAACACCTTGAGCCATTGTGACTGGACTAAATATTCCGCATAACGAAAAAATACATGGGATCGCCAGCAACATGATTTTTTTTCCATTTGGAGTCATTCTCATTTCACGCCCTGTTAATGGATTGGCGCTCTCCGCTGTTTTCCAGCAGGCGCAGAGGTCCGCGGCCGATGGCCTGGTAAGCCCTGATCGTTGCGGATGGATATCTTCAGTTGATTTGCATAGCCGTTATATATGTATATAAAGAACGGCAAAGTCAAGAATATTTTCAGGCTCCCGTTCTATTTTTTAATCCAATGACCGTATGGGTATTTCGTTAGCAGTCGTCTTTGACTTCAGCGGGATCTTTCTATAATGTTTTTCTGCACAATGGAATTGGACATGGCAAGAACGGATTTGTAATGGAACAGCCGATCAGAACATCCAAGTCGGCGCTGCTGCTGGTGGTTACGGTGACCACATTCATGGGACCGTTCATGGTTTCCGGGGTCAACATTATTCTGCCGGCCATCAGCCGGGAGTTTGCCGCCGGGGCCGTGCTCATGAGCTGGGTAGCCAACGCCTATCTGCTGGCCACCGCGGTCATGCTGGTGCCCATGGCCAAAATCGCGGACATGAATGGACGAAAGAAAATATTTGTGGCGGGCATCACCCTGTTCTCCCTGGCCACCATTCTCATCGCCCTGGCCCCGACCCTGTGGCTGCTCATCGGTCTGCGAGCCCTGCAGGGCGTGGGCGCCGCCATGATATCCGTCACCGGCATCGCCATCATCGCCGCGGTTTTCCCGCCGGCCCAGCGCGGCCGGGCCATCGGTATTACCGTCGCGGCCGTATATACCGGACTTTCTTCCGGTCCTTTTGCCGCCGGATATCTTTCGGCGGTCTGGGGCTGGCGGAGTGTCTTCACCGTCACCTTTCCGGTGGGGCTTCTGTCGATTTACCTGGCGATGGCCATGATCAAAGATGAGTGGACCCCCGCCCGGGGGCAGCCGCTGGACGTGGCCGGAATCTGCCTGTACGGTCTTTCGCTGATCCTGTTCATGCCCGGTCTTTCGAACATGCCGTCACCTAACGGCTTTCTTCTGCTATTTGCCAGTCTGGCGGTATTCTGTCTCTTTATCCGGCAGGAGATGAAATTTGATTGTCCGGTAGTGGAGATCAGCCTTTTCCGCAACAATCGCGGATTTTCCTTCTCCAGTCTGGCGGCGCTGATTAATTATGCCGCCACTTTTGCCGTCGCTTTTTACTTGAGCCTGTATCTTCAGTTCATTAAAGGCATGACCCCTCAAACCGCCGGTCTGGTCCTGATATGTCAACCGGTCATGATGGCTATTTTTTCCCCGCTGGCCGGACGGCTCTCCGACCGCTTTGAACCGGCCCTGATCGCTTCTGCGGGCATGGCCCTGTGCGCCACCGGGCTGTTCCTGCTGGGCCGGATCACAGCCGCCACGGCCATTGGCGATATTGTCGGGACCCTGCTGCTGCTCGGCCTGGGTTTTGCCCTCTTTTCCTCGCCCAACATGAACGCCATCATGAGCAGCGTCCAACCGGCCCATTACGGCCTGGCCTCCGGCACCGTGGCCACAATGAGACTTATCGGCCAGATGCTCAGCATGGCCGTGGCCACCATGTTCCTGGCCATCCTGATCGGACCGGAGCAGATCACACCGGCCAATCACCACTGTTTCATGTTATCCCTCCACCTGGGGTTCGCCACCTTCTGCTCTCTCTGCCTGATCGGCATCTGGTTCTCTTCCGCCCGGGGCAATATCCAGCGGTCTTAACCATGGAAAAAAATAAAACTATTAAAAAATGGCTCTACCTGCTGCTGACCATCGGCTGGCTGGCGCTGTTCATCAAGCCCGCCCTTCTGCTGGACCGCTATTTCTTCCCGCCGCATATTTATTTAAAAGATTTTATGCAGGAATGGCTGATGGCCCGGGCGGTAACAGAAGGGATGAATCCGTATGCTCCCCTGGCGGAACTGGCCGGATACTTTTTCTCACCGACGCCGGAACGGACCGGCCTGGTCCTCCCCTCTCCCCATCCGCCACCGGCCATTCTGCTGGCGCTGCCCTTCGGACTGGTCGCTTATTCCAAAGCAGTCGTGCTCTGGTTTTTAATGGAACTGGCCTGTATATTCACATCCGTTTATCTGGTCGCCCAATGGTGGCAGGACAGGCGTCCCGGCCTCCGCCATATCGTGTTTCCATCATTGATGCTGCTGGTCCTTGCCCCTTTCTGGCAGGGACTTCTATACGGCCAGCTCTCCTCGCTGCTCCTGATGCTGCTTCTCCTGACATGGCGTGTAAAGCGGCAGATTCCAGCCGGTCTTTTTCTCGGAATGGCCCTGTCCGTCAAATTCATGGGCTGGCCGATCCTCCTGTTTTTTTTAATTCGAAAAAAATGGCGGGCCGCGGGGATTGCTGTCGTGATCCCGGTACTGGCCAACATCATGGCCGCCCTGGTTATAGGGGGGGGGCCCGTCTCACACTATTACCGGTTTGTGGCGGTATTTATGGCTTCGGTTTACCGCTGCATGGAATGGAATTTTTCCCTGTGGACCCTGGGGTGGCGGCTCTTTTCAGGCATGTGCCGCCCCTTTGAGCAGAGCATCGGCATTCTCCCGCTTGTCGCCTGCGATGCCATGGCGCCCTATGCCTCTATCTTTATTCTGCTGGCCGTCCTTGCGACGGGACTGGCCATGGCCTCGCGTTCTTCCGACCGGGACGTATCATATGCCGTGCTGTTCTGTGTCAGCGCCATGGTCACGCCCCTGGCCTGGATTCACACACTGGTATTACTGCTGCTTCCGCTGGCCGTGGCCTTGCGGCGGCTTCAACAATCCGGCTGCCCATCTTTCCCGACCGCCCTGTGGGGATTGCTGACGGCCCTCCTGCTGATTCCCGACTTCACCCTTATAAACTTTCTCTCCAGGTTCAATATCAGCCCGAACTTCTCCGGGCCGACAGTTGTTTCCTTCTGGCCGGGCCTGATCACCCTGCTCCCCCTGGCCGTGACCCTTTGCCTGATGGTCCTGGTATACCGGTCCGCCAGTTCCGGCCGGGACGCCTCGTCTGTCGCCAATGCCTGATATTCCTGCCCTGGAACCATGGCGGGGCTCAAACGTGATATCCGACACCCCTCTTAAAACCGGAAAAATATTGACACCCGGGCCGTAACAGGTATAGATAAACGTTTATAATTCCTGTTATTAATCGTCTCCGGCCGGTCGCGAGAAGAGCCGGCCTTATGACCGTGTGGAGGTAACCGGCATGTTTAAGCATATTCTTGTCCCGACCGATCTTTCCATGAAAAGCAACCGGGCGCTGGAAATCGCCATAGATATGGCAACCGCCGCCAACGGAAGGATCACCCTCATTCATGTTATCGAAAAGATCGAAGATTCCGACGGCGATGAATTTCAGTCTTTCTATGACAAACTGGCGTCAAACGCCCGCCTGAAGATGGAGAAAATGACGCGGCCACATAAGTCCAGCGAAGCCAGGATAGAGACGGAAATCATTATCGGCAGCCGGGTAAAGGAAATTATTGAATTTTCCATTACCCATGATGTGGACCTGATCATTTTAAGCTCCCACAAACTCACGAATGTTGATGCCGTCGAAGGATGGGCGACCATCAGCTACAAGGTCGGCATCCTGGCCCCCTGCCCGGTCATGATGGTGAAGTAGCGGTCTTTCCCCGCTAGGCCGCCATGCTAAAACCGTGCATGACATATATCGATGACCCGGAAGGCGCCATGGTCCCGGCCGGTCTGCCGCCGGTCATTGACGCCCACGTCCACATTTTTCCGGATACTGTTTTTGCGGCCATCCGGAAATGGTTTGACGCCCATGCTTGGCATATCCGGTACCAGATGACATCACCCCTGGCAATCGATTTTCTCCTGTCCCGGGGCGTCCGCCACATCATCGCCCTCCAATACGCCCACAAGCCCGGAATCGCCGGTCAGCTGAATCAATACATGGCGGAAACCTGCCGGAGGTTCGAAGGCCGCGTGACCGGCATGGCCACCGTGTTCCCCGGGGAGGATCATGACGAGGAAATCCTGCAGGAAGCCTTTGACGCCGGCCTGGACGGATTGAAGCTGCACGCCCACGTCCAGTGTTTCGACATAAACGGCAACGCCATGAACCGTCTGTACGACTGCTGCCGGCGCAACAAAAAACCGATTGTCATGCATGCCGGCCGGGAGCCCAAGAGCGATGCCTACCCCTGCGACCCCTATCAGGTCTGCGCCGTTGAAAGAATCGAACTGGTCCTGAAGGATTTCCCGGACCTGAAAATCTGCGTGCCGCACCTGGGGTTTGATGAAACAGCGGCCTACGCGGAACTGATCGAGAAGTATGACAACCTGTGGCTGGACACGACCATGGTCCTGGCCGATTATTTCCCCATGGACAAACAGGTCCGGCTCGACCGCTACCGGCCGGACCGGATCATGTACGGATCCGATTTTCCGAATATCCCCTACGCCTGGGACCGGGAACTGAAAGCGTTACAGGCGGCGGGCCTTTCGCCGGATACAATGGGAAATATATCCTCGCGCAACGCCGCCGGGTTTTTCGGAATCGATCAGGCCGGTCTCAATTTCTGATGGAATAATACCGGTAAAACGGGTGATGGTTCGAAGGGGCCGCGGCATCGGGCGGAGGGGGGGGGTGGATCCCCGTGCCTGAAAACTGAACGGGGCTGTCGCCGGGATAAAGCGGCACCCGGACCATGATCAGGGACCCGGGCAGGGTTTCCCAGCAGCGGGTGTCGGGCGCCTCCATGAGCAGAAAAGCGATGCGCACGATGGCTTCCACATCAGAGTCACCGATGCTGTTGGCGATGGCCTGCTTGGCGATAACCCGGGCGGTTTCCTTGGCCATGATCTGAAGCAGGCGCTGATTCAAAGACGCTCGCAGCACCGAGCCGACATCCGTCACTATCCATTCCGCCCCCCGCATACCGTACAGGGTGCCGATGTCCGGGCCCGGGAAAGATCCGCCACGATCCTCGTAGGCGAAAAAAGAGAACCGGATTGCTTCCGGCAAAATGATATCCTGAGGAATTTTTACCGGCGCCCGGCCCTGACTGACGAAAAACAACATCTCTCCGACCGGATTGCCTTTTACGCCGGTATCGGGTTGGGAGAGGTATTTCCGAAAATGTTCCACTTCATCAAAAAAACCCAGCCGTGCTCCCAGGTCGCAGAGCCTGCCGGCCACCGGTCCGGGGTCACCCATCAGCTCGGCCAGTTTTTTATATTCGATATAGGCACCGTTAATTTCACCTACCGATTCAAAGCAGTGGGCAACAAGCGCCCGGGTAAAATAATCACCGTTGCAGGCCTCGGGATAGGCGTCATACACTTTCAGGGCCTGCTTGGCTTCCACCAGGGCGCTGTCATTTCTTCCCAGAATAAGAAAATTCATCATCTGGAAAGTATGAACCAGAAGCCGCTCGGCATATTCTCCCTTGTAATCCATCAGCCATTCGGATGTCACCAGGGAAACGGTCTGCTGGCTGGCGCTGATGATTTCCTGCTCCTCGATCAACGAAGAAGCCTTGAGCAGAAGGTTGACGCTCTCCTCATAATTGCCGCTGTAATGGAGGATCGCCCCCTTTTCCATGTAATAGAGAAGCAGGTCGCGGGAACTGATCTTGTCCGCATCAATCAGGGCCTGGGAAGCCCCGGCGATGTCACCCCGGTAAAAGGCGTCCCGGGCCAGGTTCAGGTTGCCGTAAGCGCAGCCGGAAAGCATGAGGCCCGCCGCCAGAAGCGCGAAGCGGGCCCATCTGCCGTATGTCCGGACCAGGCCGGGCCATCGCGTCAATTCAGACATGGATCATCCCGGCCGGGATTACCAGCCGATAAACGGTTTTGAGGATTCCCGGACGATTTCCGCCTGGTCCGTCCATTCGATCAGACCGCTCTGCAGATCGGTCAGCTCCAGGGTCAGGCTGTAATACATCAGGGTCTTCTTTTTCAGCCGCACCTGTTTGGGTTGTTTTTTCTCGATGGAGCGCAGGGTGCCGCTGACGATGTATTCGGCACCCACCTGCCGGGCCCGCTGCAGGCGGGTTTCGGGGCTGACGCTGCCGCCGTACTGGTAGTCGGTTTCTGCGGCGACGTTGTCCCGCTGGGTCAGGTTGACGAACCGGGCCTTTCCGGACTGAAGGATTTCCTGGCGGATATCATCGGTAATGCCGCTGGTTTCGATGTGTTCCGAGGTGCGGTTGGCCACGCCGTAAACGATCAGCACCGGACGGTCGCTCCGGGCCGCCAGGGGTGACTTGGTCACCAGGGAGGTGACCAGGTAATCGACGATGGCGTTCTTATCCGAAAAGTCATACCCCTCATCATAATGAACAACATCATCCGGAGAGACATCCCGGGTAGTTGCCCGGCATCCGGCAAACAGGGTCAAAACGACGGCCGCCGACATCAGCAAAACGGTTTTCGCAATACGGTTCCGGTACATATTCCGCCTCCTGAGGTAAAAAGAAGAACAAATAATGAAGCGCTATTGACTGGCTTCGATTTCGTTGAGCTTGATCCGGGCCGCCTCATTGTCCGGGTTCTGCCGGAGTTCGGTGACCAGTTCATCAATGGCTTTCTGTTTCATCCCCTTGCGGTAATATTCCATGGCCTGGTAATAATGGGGACTTACCTGGGACTGCTGTGCCCGACGGGCGGCGATATACTTCTCATGAGCCGCCTTATTGGCCGGATCGATTTTAATGGCGATCTGGTAAAAGAAAATCGCGTCGTCCATTTCACCATTGCCGTAATAAGTATCTCCCACGCTTAGCGCCTCGGTGGAATCTTCGATGTTCCACTGCTTCATGCGGTCCCGCTCCCGCTGCTGCAGTTCAAAGTCAAAATCTTTCATGGCATTGACTTCATCGGCGGTGCCTTCCACGGTATGCTTGATGATCACATTGGTGTCTTCGCCGAATCCCGCCGCGGGAACCAGGCAGACGGCCAGCAATGCTAAAAACAATCTGATTAATGGTATTTTTTTCATAGGACCTCCTGAAAAAAGAAATGCTTCCATGATGGGTTTGAAGGGCTTACATCAGCGGAGGTATAAATCCTACCTCATAGTTAATATAATAAACCATAGTGTCTTGACTGTCAATTTAACCAGGATACCTGGCTCCCGCGGGCGTATAGTGTCGCACTGAAATCTTCGCTCAATTTCGCGCGCAATACCTTGCCCATGGGATTGCGCGGAATCTGATCGACCTTGACAAAAAAATCCGGCGTTCTCGCCTTCCCATGCTTTTTAAGCATCTCGCCCTGAAGGGCTTTGATTTCGAAATCCTTGGCCACTACAATTGCCGCGGCGATATCCTGTACCCCGTCTGAATTTTCAAAGCTGAACGTAGCGGCGTCCTGAACGCCATGATAATCGTTCAAAAACAGGTCCAGGGAATCAAGATTGATCTTGATTCCGCCACGATTAATCAGTTCATCGCCCCTCCCGGAAAGCGCCAGAAAACCGTTTTTCGTCAGCCGCCCCGTGTCCCCCGGGTAAAACCAGCCATCCCTGAAGAAGCTGCTCGTGGCCACGGGGTCTTTGTAATATTCATGGACCATTCCAGGGGTTCTAACCCTGATTGTTCCCTCCTGCCCCTGGGGCAGGATCTCGTGAGACTGATTAACGATCTGGATCCGGACATTCGGAAGAGGGAATCCGGCAATGGATGCCGCCGCGTGATCATTGCTTTCAGATATCGCGCCGATGGGTCCTGCTTCAGTGCTGCCGTAAACATTCATGACTTTTTCACACAAGTTTTCTTTTATGTTTTTTAACAGAAGCGGAGCAATGGCTCCGCCGGCACTTCGCAGAATTCGGACTGACCCTTCGTATGGTTTGCCATTTTGTATGTCCTGCACCATCGATCTTATTTGCATGGGTGATCCGATCAGACTGTTGATCTTGAAAAAATTTACGGCGTCCAAGACAGACCGGTTCCTCGGAACGGCAAAAAAAACGTTTCCGGCCGCCAGGATATTCAAGGCAGTCGCAAAGCCACCGGTCGTTCCGATCGGCATCATATTCATCTCCCTGCCCGGAGTCGCCCAGTAAAACCAGCTTAAGGAAAGCCGGATTTCCAGGGTCCTGACGGTAAGAGCAACGGCTTTGCTTGCTCCGGTTGTACCGCTGGTCAAAATCAATCGGCAGACACTATCCTCGTCGGGGTAATCCAAAGGATCGGTTAATGGTTCGCCGGAGAGCGCTTTCTGAACCCAGGCGGAATCGATAAACAAATGCCTTCCCGCCGGACCACCGTCGAACTCGGCACGATCCGAGAGTACCCAGTCTATTCCGAGGTTTTCATTGGTGAGGGTGTATTTTGAACTGGAGCATGGTACGGCTGCTTCATGAAACAGCGCCAGGGTCAAAATCCAATGCCAACTGGGGTCCGCTATCATCAGCGCCACGA
Source organism: Thermodesulfobacteriota bacterium (assembly GCA_040753795.1). NCBI lineage: Bacteria > Pseudomonadati > Thermodesulfobacteriota > Thermodesulfobacteriota bacterium. Next base: position 45,508 of record JBFMDX010000014.1, on the reverse strand, counting down.
TTTGACCGGGTTTTACTCCGGAACGTCTGAATGTGGCCGCGAACTTTTGGATGATAATCAGTAATTGACCGTAAGTCAGATTCAGATTGAAGCTCTGGATGGCGAAGGCATCCGGCTTCATCCGGGCATGAAAATAAAGATATTTAACAGGATTCAGCATGAACTGGCGATTTCCTTTAATCCACTGGAACTGTATTGCTTTTAAAAACCGTCGGCTTTTTTCCCGTCAAGTCATCAACGGCGTTCGGGCTTACGGTCACTGGTGTTTTTACAGCACCATCCCTATAACAAGGCACAAAACATGTGTCAATGATCTATTCCGACGGTGACACCTGTCGGTAAAGCAATTATTGCCGGTGAAAGAAATCTTTTTTATAAAAAATACAAATTGACAGGTATTGCTGAAGCGTATATTGTTAGGTTGGTTGACCAAACAAAAATCCGGATAAAACGCCATGGGTCGCAAATCAAACGCTACACAGAGACGGGAAGAGATCGTCTGGTCCCTGTTTGAGTGTCTGGCGACCAGCGGTCACGAAAAAATAACCATTAAGGAAATCGCCTCCCGGGCCGGTCTCCCCCCCGGCGTCATCCATTATTATTTTAAAAAAAAAGATGACATCGTCGCCGCGCTGGTGGCATCTCTGACCGGAACTTATCAGTCGCTGCTGGATGAAGCGCTGAAATCCGTGACGGTTCCGACGAAGCGACTTGACCGGATGCTCGATTATCTGGTGGAGGCGTTCGTGTTCGACCGTGAACTTAACCGGGCCTTCTACAACCTGGTGCAATTAGGCTTTGAACGTGAGGAAGTAAGCACCCCCCTGCGCCGGATGCTCGCGGTTTATCGCGGAACCATGGAAAAAATATTTAGAGAGGCCGGCGCGGGGGGGAAAAGCGCCTCACTCTCCTGCCTGCTGGTGGCCTTGATCGAGGGACTGGCCCTGCAGTGGATGATCGATCCGGATGCCCTGGAAAAAGGCCGCGTCCGGCAAACCGTCAAACAGACCATAAAAAACAGCTTGACCGACAAAAAGGGAGAAACGGAATGAAATTGTTTGAGGAAAAAAGCTTCTGGATGACTACCCGGGACTATATTCCCGGCCCCGGGTTGCAGGAAGATCTGAACGTCGACGTGGCCATCGTGGGCGGCGGGTTTACCGGCCTTTCCACGGCCTATCATCTCAAGAAAGATTCCCCGGGCGCGCGGGTGGCCCTGCTGGAGGCCCAGATCATCGGGTACGGCGCCAGCGGCCGGAACGGCGGGTTCAACATGACCCTGTTCGGCCTGACCATGGACATCACCCGGCTCCGGTTCGGACGGGCCGGTGCCCGGGAAGCCCACCATTATATGGAAAGAGCCGTGGATACCACCCGGGACCTGATCGACGAATTGAAGATCGATTGCGACTATGAACACAACGGCTTTCTGAGGGTAGCCACCTCCCCCCGCTATAGAAAACGGATCATGCATGAGGTCGAACTGGCCCATTCCCTGGGCCTGACCGGCATCGAGTGGCTGGAACAGGACGCTACCCGGCAGGAGGTGAACAGCCCCACTTACCTGGGTGCCTGGTGGGAACCCCGCTGCGGCATCCTCAACCCGGCCAAGCTGTCCTGGGGATGGAAAACGGTCATCACCGGCCAGGGCGTGTCGGTATATGAAAATACCCCGGTCGAGTCCATGAGTCGCCAGGGCGATAAAATAATCCTGAAAACTCCTGGCGGCACCATCACCGCGGACAAGGTGGTTCTGGCCGCCAATGCCTGGTCTCATTTTATTCCCGCCATCCGCCGCAAACAGGTGCCGCTCTGGACTTACATTGTTCTGACGGAGCCCCTGTCAAACCGCCTGATGGAACAGGTCGGCTGGAAAAACCGGCAGGGTATCGAAGATGCCAGGAACCTGGTTCATTATTACCGGCTGACCGCCGACAACCGTCTGCTCATGGGCGGCCGGGACGCCGGCCTGGCCTGGGGAAACGATATGGACAAGGACCAGAGCCCGACTGTATTCGCCGGCCTGGAGCAGGATGTCAGGGATATCTTTCCCCCGCTTAAAGAGGTTAAGTTCACCCACCGCTGGGGCGGGCCGGTTTCCATTACCCTGGATCTGGCCCCGGCCATGGGGTATGTGGGCGATAAAAACGTGGTCTACAGTGTCGGCTGCATGGGCCATGGCGTCAGCCTGACCCATTTGAACGGCCGGACCCTGGCGGACCTGGTGCTGGGAAAAAAGACCGACCTGACCGATGTGTTCTTCGTCAACCGGACCACCCTGCCCTGGCCGCCGGAGCCCATCCGCACGTTAAGTTCCAAGGCGATCCTGGCTGCCATGAACTTCCAGGACCGGTTCACGGATTGAACCCGCTGATGTTGGAAAGCAAGCTTTCAGTTTCCGTCATCAGTATGCGGCACCGGCTTCTGCCCTGGCAGGCCGGGCAATCTTAATCTATCCATAAACATATTGACATTCAAGCTGCTATTCAGGGATTAATAGTTCGTTTAATGTATATGGTTTTTGAGGGAAGGGATAAACATCTCAAGGAACAATAGGGTAAAAGCATTACCGGTTCGAATCATTTAACATAGAATAACAATATGGGAGCGTTTCATGACTAAACATACCGTCTCCATCGTCAGATATGAGGAACCGGGCGTTTCCGTACGCCGGGCCGTGGAACTGGCCGGCGGACTGGATCACCTGCCGGCTGACGCCAGGGTGTTCATCAAGCCCAACATCGTTTTCTGGACCAAGGCCGTCCAGTTTCCCAAGTGGGGGGTCATCACCACGTCACGGGTGATCGAAGACGTGGTCCTGCTGCTCAAGGAGCGCGGTGTCAAAAGCATTACCATCGGCGAAGGCATCGTCGTCTCGGATCCCCGGGACACGGAAACACCGGTCCACGCCTTCAAAACCCTGGGCTATGAAATTTTAAAGAAAAAATACGGGGTAGAATCCGTCAATGTGCTGGAGCGGCCGTTCAAGGCTGTCGACCTGGGAGAAGGCATCGAGCTGAATTTCAACGCCGACGCCCTGGAGAGCGATTTTCTGGTGGATATCCCGGCCATGAAAACCCATAACCAGACGGTGGTCAGCCTGGGCATCAAGAACCTGAAGGGCCTGATCGATTTTAACTCCCGGAAAAAATGCCATAACGCCGATCCCGTCAAGGACCTGCATTTCATGGTCGCCCGGCTGGCGGACGTCATGCCGCCCATGCTGACCGTGCTGGACGGAATCTATACCGTCGAACGCGGGCCGGGCTTTGATGGGAAAATGCGGCGCAGCAACCTGCTGGTGGCCTCCCGGGACATCCTTTCCGCCGACCTGGCGGGCGCCCGGCTCCTGGGCCATGACCCGGCACACGTTCCGTATCTTGTCCACGCCGCGGCCAACCGGAATCGGCCGACCGACCTGTCCGACATCGACGTTGTCGGCGAAAGCATCGACAGCGTGTCTTCATTTCACGAATTCGATTTCCAGTACCAGGACAACGCCGATACCTGCATCCCGGCCCCCATGGCCAAAGGCGGGCTCAAGGGCATCTACTACCGGAAATTCGATACCACCATGTGCACCTACTGTTCCGGCGTCAACGGCCTCATTCTCCAGGCCATCCGCTACGCCTGGAAAGGCCAGCCCTGGGATCATATCGAAGTGCTGACGGGAAAGAAGATGGCGCCTGCCCCGGGCATGAAGAAGACCATACTGGTGGGCAAATGCATGTACGAGGCGCACCGGAACAACCCGGACATCCAGGAAATGATCGCCATCAAGGGCTGCCCTCCCAAGCCGGACAATATTTACAAGGCCCTGTGCCAGGCCGGATTTGACGTCAATCCCGACCTGTTCGCCAATATCGAACAATTGCCGGGATTCTTTATGAGCCGGTATGCCGGCAACCCGGAATTTGACGAATCCTTTTTCCAGGTGACATAGCCAAAAACGGATTCGTCAGGGTCGACCCATTGTTTGAGCCGACTGCTTTTTCATTTCCGACCATTTGACGGCCTTGGCCAGAACATCCGTGGCCAGAAGCGGATTGCGCTTGTGGCTGTAAATTTCAATGGATCGTCCCAGGGCCTCGGACACCAGGTCCCGCCCCAGGGGTGACCGGGTGATCACCGTCGTCCAGCCATCCGGCGCCCCCAGTCCACCGAAAGAAATATCGGCGAACTCGGCCGCGTAATCGTTGCAGTATCGACAGGCATAGCGCTTCATGAAGTCGATATCGGCCAGGGGGATGTGCCGGACTTCCTTGTTGCGCAGGTGAATCATGAGGTCTTCCTTGACATTGATCTTGCTGACTTCCGACCATCTGAAGCGGCCGATCTCTTCCAGCCGGCGCTGCTGCTCGGGGCCGAAGATAAAATTTCCCGTGCAGAACAGACCGAGCAGAATGGTAAACGATCCGGCGGGCTCGATGCCCAGAGACTGAAGCCGGCGAATGGCGTTGACCTGGCAGGGAGACCCCACAAAGGCGACCCGGTCCATCCGTTTGGCGCCCATGAAACCGACTTTAAAGACATTGGGCGAATAGGTGGAATAAAGTTCGGAAAACAGCTTCAAACCGTGCGACGCGTCAAAGTGAAATCCGGCCGACGCGATGATTTCCTCGCGGCTGGTAGCAAACCACGGTTCCCTCTGGAATAACCCTGACGGCTTGGTGACAATAGCGCCGTCAATATGGCCTTTTTCAAGTAAATGAAGCAGAAGCGCCGTTACTGCCCCGCCGTCGGTAGCCCGGGCCTGAATATCCGGATTGATCGCCTGGGCCACGGAGGAGTCGAGAACCCGACCAATAGGCAGTTCCCACCCCACCAGTTTTTTTATGTCTTCATCCAGCTCCCGGGTCACCGGGCATATGGAGTAACACAGTCCTCCCTCCATGCAATTTTCCAGAGTCTTGAGCCGGGGGCGTCCTTCTTCATCCTGTTCCAAAGCGCCATAATGAACGGAGGTGCAGAAAGCAACGCAGGCGCCACAACGATGACAGAGTCCCGGTTTCTGAACTTCCTCGACCAGATCGGCAAATGTTTTCATGGCCTGTCCTCAATTTATATTGAATGTGGAAAACTTTTAATCTCTGGTTGTCGTCCTGGGAAACCACGGGAATTAGCCGCTTTTCCCCAGAATCTCTCCCCTTTATGTAAAATTATTTTATCAAATATTTTTTGTCGTAGCAAATGTAATGCCACCATTTCCGGGAAAACCCATATGCCAGAGAGAACTCGCGCACAATACTCAATTCGATGAGATTAGAAACCGTTACGGTACACCATAATATGCCCGGTCTTTCGGGTGCCGGTAATCAGTGTCGGAAATTTTAAAATAAGCCATGCCGGACATCCCCACAGCCGCACTTCATGTTGAAATTTTTTACAAAATGATTTTTCTGGTGTCAGTTAAAACCGCACGCTGACAGCCGGGACTTGTTGAACTTAAAAGTTTCTGTTACAAATTACAGAATAATTATGCAAGGGGACAAGGATCAGGAGCAGCGGACATGACTGGCTTTACGACCCGCTTCAAACCGGGAAAAACAACGATTACGGCCTGGATACTGGCGATTACCGTCCTGCTGTGTGCCGGATGGTCCGGCGCCACGGAGACGGAGCAGGAAATCGATGATCAGTCAGCGTTTTTAAAACAATCGATTGAGGAATCCCTGCGACTTGAAAAAGATCTTCTGGCGGGCCTGGAACAGGAGAGAGAAAAACTTCGTGAACTTGAGCCTGGCCTGTTGGTCGAGCTGGAAGATTACCGGACCCTGCACACGACCCATACCAATATGCTGGCCCAGCCCATGCCGGATCCCGGCGCCCTGGAACAGGCCGATGCGCATATCAAGGCGGCACTGATCCGGATCCAGGGACGACTGGACGCCTTTAATAAGCAATTCAATGCCATCCGGCCGTTACGGACCGGACTGAATGAACAGCTGGCCATCAATAACGCCTATCTGAAGGAAATCCGGAAATCACGCAAAAAGGCCCCTCAGGACGCGGAGTTTATCCAGAATCTGGAAACCCTGGTCGACACGATCAAGAAGAAACAGCAGCTTCTCGATAAGCTCGCTGACTTCTATCAGTCTTACATCGACAAGCTAAACGATTTTCAGAGTACGCTTCAAGCCCTCTCACCCAAACTAACTGCCCGTCTCAGCGAGAGCAGAACCAGTTCCCTCTTGATCCGACGGGTGACCCTGTTTGCCGCCGGTAGCCGCGACACCCTGGTCAAAGAAGCGGACAGCCTGTTCCAGCAACTCAAGCATCTGGTATCCGCCGCGTTTATCGGGGAAGAATTCGGCCTGATGTGGAAATCCGCCAGCTCGTTTCTGGCCGTACCCATGCTGCTGTTTCTCCTGACCCTGATGATCGCCTTCCGGATGCGCAGCGTTCATCTGAAAATATGGGAAAAATCTGAGCTCCAAAACTGTCCGGCTTTCCGGCTGGCCTGGCGGGCCCTGAACCGTTCAATTTTTCTTCTGGTCATCACCGTATTTCTGTTTGCATATACGCATAGCGGGAAGACTTACGTTCCCGCCCATATGGTGATCCTGCTCTCTCTGTGCCAGCTTTTCCTGTACATCAAATGGGGAATGGACATTTTGTCCGGAGCCGGCCAGTCAGGGCTGATTAACATTCAACCGGCTTTCCTCAAACGATTGCGCGTCCTGTCCTCCCTGATCCTTTTCTATATGGCGGCCTACATTTTCATCAGCCATGGGGCCCAGCCCGGCAATATCCTGCTGACCTGGGCCCGGCTGGGCTTTGAAATCCTGTTCATCGCCTGGTGCCTGGAGTTCTGGAAAACAGACCGGCGCCTGCAACCACCGGCGATGTTTGCGCGGAAAGGATTCATCAAGAAGGAAGCGGTTAGGATTCTGACATACAGCATCAGTTTCGGCGGCCTGGCCTTTGAAATCGCCGGTTACGGCGGCATATCGTTGTTCTGGTACGCTTCCTGGGGGCAGACCCTGGTGATCGGCATGTGGGCAGGACTGTGTTACAACGCGCTCCAGGAATTATCCGGTATTTTTCAGGCGGATCCGGATAAAATCAAGGACGGATACCAGTCCTCGGGCGCGCCGGTCACCTGGCTTTTCTTAAAACTCGGGCAGCCGGTGGTGCTGGTTATCTTTCTGATGGCCGTCATCCTCTCCTGGGGGGGAAAACGGACCTTTCTGATCACCCTGATCGCAACCATCCGCAAAACTTACCATATCGGAAGCATTGAATTCAGCATTCTGGGATTCATATACGCACTGGCCGCGCTGCTGATCACCCATATCATCGCCCAGAGCTGGCGGCATTTCTTTCAGCAGAAGCTGCTGGCCCGCAGCGGTATGGTGATAGGCCTGCAGGAGTCCCTGACCACCATCAGCGTCTATCTGTTGTGGGTGCTGGGCGTGCTGGTCTCCCTGAGCTTTCTCGGCCTCAACACCACCAGCCTGGCGGTAGCCTTCGGTGCCCTGGGCATCGGGGTGGGGTTCGGGCTGCAGAATATCGTCAACAATTTCATCAGCGGCATCATCCTCCTGCTGGAACGTCCCATCCAGGTAGGTGACGATATTCAGGTCAATGACATGTGGGCCACGGTCAAAAAAATCAACATCCGTTCCACCATCGTGCAGACCTATGATAACGCTTCCGTCATCATTCCCAACTCCGACCTGATCAGCAACCAGGTGATCAACTGGAGCTTCAACGATAACCGGCTCCGCCGGAGCATCGTCGTCGGCGTCGCCTATGGATCGGACATCGAACTGGTCCGGCAGACCCTGCTGGAAGCCGCCGCCAGTGTTCCCCGTGTCTTCAGACAGCCCCGGCCCGACGTGATCTTCCGGGACTTCGGGGACAGCGCCCTGATCTTCCACCTGCGCATCTGGACCCATGTGACGTATTATCTGTCCGTGGAAACCGACGTGCGATTCGCCATCGACCGGCTGTTCCGGGAAAGGGACATCAGCATTCCCTTCCCTCAACGGGATATCCATATTATCAACCAGAATCCGCCGGCGGTGACGGAGTAAGCGGAGATAAGGACGGAAAAACGCCATGCGCTTTATTTCGCGAACATCCAAAAAAGCCGGCATATCGCCGGGGACCCTGGTCCATATCGGCGAAAAGCGGACCGATGAAGTCCGCATCACCCTCATTGAATACAATCAGGTCGACCTGTCGGAGAAAACGATTAAGGACGTTTCAGAGCTCTCACCGGACCTGAAAAACGACCAGACCGTCACCTGGCTCAACATCGACGGTCTTCATGACGTGTCGTTGATGGAAGCCGTCGGCAGAACGTTCGGCATTCACCCGCTGGTGCTGGAAGATATCATGAACACCAGCCAGCGGCCCAAGGTGGATGATTTTGAAGGATACGTCTTCATTACCCTGAAAATGTTCTATCTCAATGAAGACAATACCGTGGAAACCGAGCAGGCCAGCATCATCCTCGGCCGGAACTATGTCCTCTCCTTCTCCGAAAACATCCGGGATTCCCTTACCATCATCAAGGAACGCCTCCGCAGCGGCAAGGGCAAGATCCGCAGCGGCGGCGCGGACTACCTTGCCTACGCCCTGCTGGACACCATCGTGGATCATTATTTTATCGTCCTTGATTATTACAATGAAACCATAGAATCCCTGGAAGAGGAAACCATCGAAAGACCCCGGCCGGATACCCTGCAGGCCATTCACACCGCCAAGCGGGAAATGATTTTCTTCCATCGCCATATCTGGCCTCTGCGGGAGATCCTGGGCCAGATGAAACGGGGCGACCTGCCGAACATCCAGTCCGCTACCCAGATCTATCTGGCGGATGTCTACGATCACCTGACCCAGGTCATCGAAACCACTGAAGCCTTCCGGGATATCCTGAGCGGACTGCAGGAGCTTTACCTCTCCGCGATCAGCCACAAGATGAATGAAATCATGAAGGTGCTGACCATCATCGCCACCATCTTCATCCCGCTGACATTCATCGCCGGGGTATACGGTATGAACTTCGACTACATGCCCGAGTTGCGCTGGCGGTGGGGATATGCCGCGGTCTGGGGAATAATGATCACCGTGGCCGGAGGGTTGCTGATCTATTTTAAAAGGAAAAGATGGATGTAGACCATGGTCGCGAATTGCGGCTGTGCCTCCGCCGGATGAACGGTGTTGACAGCAAAAGTCCGGCTGATTATATATTAAAGAAACGGATTCGTAATCTTCAGGTGGCTTTCGATCATCAGCAAAAAGGAGGAGCTATGAGTACCCCCAAACACTGCCCGGGCTTTGAACAGTTCAAGAATCTGAAGTCGTTTGTCTGTAAATGTCCTAAATGCGGCGCCGGCAACGAGATTTTCTCCGATGAATTCAACCGGCCACACAAGTGCGATAAATGCGGCAAGGAAATCGACTTTACCCAGTGCACCCTGGACGCCGGCAACTGACCCCGGCCCATTTTCCGGAATGTGGGAAGAGCCCTGCCCTTGCCGGCCGATGACAGTCGTGGACAGGCGGGGACAGGGCTTTTTATGTGCCGTCTTTTACCGCCGCCGGCAAGTCTCCTCTGCGGTGTTCCTGGCGGTACTGCGCCGGCGTGACCTTCATGAATTTGGGGAATATCCGGTTGAACGTCCGCAGGCTCTCGAACCCCACGTCAAAGGCGATGTGAATCACCTTGTCGTCGGTATCCCGGAGCCGGCGGGCCGCCTCCCTTATCCTCAGTTCATAAATATAATCGCCCAGCTTCCTGCCCGTGTACTGTTTGAACTGCTTGCCCAGGCTGTCGGGGTTCAGGCCCACGCTTCTGGCCAGTTCGGACCGGGACAGCTCCGTCTGGTAGTTCTCCCTGATGATCTCAACGGCCGCCAGCATCTTTTCTTCGGCCTTCGTGGAAATCCGGGCCTGGGCTTTGGGCGGCCGGTTCTGATCCAGTGCACGGCTCTGTTCCAGGGTGCGGGTCAGCAATGAATTTTCAATGATAAAGTTTTCCAGGTTTACGTTCAGGTCGTCGATCTCATCGACCATGTCATTGTACTTGGACTCGAGCACAATAAACGTCCCCATGTACAGAAAGATGGCGCCGATCTGAATGGTCATGGTCGTGGGGCTCCAGCCGAACAGCATGGCATCAGAATCAACGTACTTGTTGAAATAGGCCCAGCCGTCGTTCATGGCGGCCAGGATGGCGACCAGGCCGAACAAGCTGAAGACGCCGGCATGATCCCGCCTTCTGGCCAGGGCTTCGAAGTGGCAGGACATGTTGTAAAATCCAATGCACCAGGTGGCGGCGATCAGGAGCGTGGCCATGAAGCGGATGTTGTCGGCGTCGGTAAAAAAGACCGCCCCCAGCAGGCAGACCGCCAGATACGTCCACAGAATTCTCTCCGGCCACTTCCTTTCCAACCGGTAAAACCGGTGCAGGAAGGCGGGATGGAACACGTTGATGGCCACCCAGGCCAGACCCAGCACTTTCAGGCGGGTGACATGATCCGGATAGACTTCCCAGGTCAGGCAGAGATCCAGAACAATGGGCAGGCCGGCAAAAAACTGGAGAAAGTAGAGATAATTTTCATTGAAGGTCAACCGCCGGAACCGGGAGAAAAGAAAGGCCAGGGTCAGGACAAAGCCGATGCTGATGGTGGCGTACCCGATGGTGACATAGATAAACCGCGAAAACGGCGCGTACCGTTTGATGTAATCGGCGTCGGCGATCATCAGTTTGCCGATGACTTCGCCGATGACGTTGTAGGAAACCCTGACGGCAATGGTATTTTCCTCTCCCCGGCGCAGGTGCCGATCGGGCAGCAGATAGGTCCGGGGGTGATTCCACATGGAGAATTCATGGGGCGGGAACTGGCCGGTCTCACCGATTTTTTCTCCATTCAGATAAGTTTGGTCGGCATTGGCGATGCGACCGAGGCTAACCCCGTATTCACCGCCGGCCTCATCCAGATAAAATTTTTTCCGAAGCCAGCACACACCCCGGATCCGGCCGCTTTTCTCTTTGGAATAAGGAACGATTTTACCCGGCAGCGCAATGGTGTCCCAGGAGGCGTCATCATAGCCTGGAAGAGAAAACGCATTGGAATCATTTAACGAAATCTTCCATTCACCGGCAAGAGGGATCATCCGTTCCGGTAAACCGATTTTAAACAACGGGAAAAACATGAAGATGGAAATCAGTGACAAAAAGAAAAAAACAGAAGCGGAAACAAGATAGTTGTTTTGAATGTTGCTGAAAAATCGAATCCGTTCAGTCATATAGCCTGCCTGGGCGGAAATTGCCGCCGATCGGAAACTTTCAAAACAATCACTGGATTGAGCATTTTCTTCTCATTTCCCGCTGATTTTGTAAACAGAAAATCAAAAAAAAGATGGCCAGAAGCAGTCAGTTCCCGGATTGGCTATCGCAAACTACCGGCAGGGACTTCTTCCTTTCCCGCAAGCAGCAGACAATTCTTTGTCATTATTAAAAATTTACTGTTATCTCGCAATGTCTGCTCCCCTGCGTGCCGGATAAAATATTGCCTGATGAAACGGCGGTCATGCCCAGACATCCCGCCAAATGGCCAGACAGGCCATAAGCCCATGGCGTATACCCTGTCATGAAACGGGAATTTCCTGTTTCAAGTACCACCAACCATTAATTTAAGGGGAAAGGAGTAGGGGTATGGCAAAGAGAGCATTCGTTATTTTTCTGATGTGTTGTGCCGTGATGGCGATTCCGGCGGGCGGATTCGCGGCCGCGGCCAAAACGACCTACCCGGTAGTCTTTGCCCACGGCATGCTGGGCTTTGACGAACTGGTGGGCATTGACTATTTCGGCAATGATTACGGCGTATTCGTCGGCGATCCCTGCGACGGTTTTCTGGAGACGTCCTGCAACAGCGAAATCGATAAGCGGCAGCAGGCTTTCGCGGCCTCGGTCAATCCCTTTCAGTCATCCGAAAAACGCGGCCTGGAACTGACTGACGAGATCGAAAGCTACATGGCCACCGTGGGCGCCACCAGCGTGAACATCATCGGCCATTCCCAGGGCGGCATGGACGCTCGCAAGGCGGCCAAACTGCTTTATAACCGTAAAGGCCGGCAGGTGGTCAAGGTCCTGGTGTCGGTTTCCTCGCCCCATCGCGGATCACCGGTGGGCAAAGGGGTTCTGGACCGGGGACCGGACGGCATCAACGCCTTCTTAAACTTTGTCGTCGACTATTTTGTCGGGCCCTTGCTGGTGCTGGATGTGAGCGATTTTGAAGCCAGCATGAAATCATTTGTGTATGATGATTACGATCCGGCCGACGGCGAAGTCACCGGCGCCAAAGCCTTCAACAATGCCTACGGCATCAACAACACCTACGTCAAGCATTACGCCTCGGTTATCACCGCCGACCAGGATGACATCAATCCCATCCTCGGCGCCCTGGGCCTGGTCGCGCCAACGGACATCGACGGCGACGGCTGGTGCGCTAACTTTGAGGACTGCGACAATGACGGCGCCGCCGGGGCCGGTGACGGCAACTTCGATGACGGCGACGATGACGGCCTGGTGGGCATCAATTCCCAGCAGATGGGCTATCGTTTGAAATACAACAATAACTGGCTGCTGGGCACCTACTTCACCCGGGACACCACCACCGGTTATGTGAGCGACATCAACCGGCCCAGCCAGATTCAGGCCACTTCTTACAGCAGCGTTATCGATGAAGACCACCTGGACGTTCTCGGACTGGGCGTGATTCCTTACATGATTCCGGACGCGTTTGACGAGGAAGAGTTTTACGGGAATTTGATCGACTATATCGCCGGCATCGACTAGTTCTTTTAACACCGGGGAAGGCCGAGGGGCCTTCCCCTCTCTCCTTTATGGTTCGTACCACATGGGGATTAAAAAAATGACACGCTATTTTAAAACAGGCTCGGTTCTCTGCGCGGCAGTTGTCGGACTCGTTTCAGCCGTCTGGATTTTTTCGGGAACAGAGGCTGATCCGTCTCCGTCGGCGGTTATCAACATGAAACCGGACGGCGCCGCTATAAACAGCCAGACGGTAGACGACTCCCTTTCTGCACCGGCCAGCGTCTTCGAAGAAACCGGGGTCGACAACGAAGCCTTTGATCCGGAACTGAACCGGCAGATGGTCGTGGCCCGGTTGAGAGAAATGTTCGATGGAAAGCTGGACCACCCCCGGATCCAGCTTCAGGTTATCGAAAAGCTGATCCGGTACCTGAAAGAGGTTTATCCGGAGGCCTGGCAGAACCACCTCATGGAGTACCTGACAGCCGCTTTTCCCGATCAGGCCAAAGCACTGTACGACCAGTACCTGAAATATTCCCAATTTACCGAATGGGTCAGCGCAAACTATTCGACGCTGATCAGCCTGAACGCGGAAGAACGGAAACAGTTGCTCTGGGCCAAGCGGCGCCAGTATTTCAGCGACCAGGCCGATGTCGTCTGGGAAATGGAACTCAAAGCCGAGCAGATGGCCCTGTCGCTCCAGGAGATCGAGCGGCGGCAGGAAGCGCCTTTTCAAGACAAGGTCAATTTTTATCTGGCGGAAATAAACGGTATCTATGACGTTCAGGCCGACACCTATCGGCGATCTTACCAGCAGAAAGTCATGGACCAGTTTCTGGAAGTGGAGAGCGTTCAGGCCGATCTGCGCCGGATGACCCCCGAGGCGCGCCGGGAAAACCTGACCCGCTTCCGCGCGGCCGTCGGGCTGGATGATGAGGCCATCACCCGCTGGTCGCAACTGGACAGCCTCAGGGACGAACGCTGGGAAAAGGGCCGGGATTACATGCGGGCCAGGCAGGAGCTCGCCTCCGTTTCCGCGGATCCGGACGCCGATTCCCGGCTCGATGATCTGCGGCAGAGTTATTTCGGGGCCGAAGCCGAAATCATCAAAAACGAGGAGCACTCCGGCCTGTTCCGCTTCAGCCAGAAGCGGGTTTATGGGAAGAATTAAGGACCGGGGAGAAAATAAAGTATCGACACAGAAAAGGGATAACGCAATAACGGAGCAGGAACGAATAGAAAATTAAGCGGCAAAAAGCTTATTAGTACCAGTTTCCAGTTTTTGGATGATGCCCTGAATAGAATCGATTTCATGCTCCCCAAAATGGACTTCCCCGCATTGCCGGCAAATCCAGGCCGGTACCCTGTCTAATGTCAGATGATATCCTTTCCGGTCAATATGGAAAGGAGCCGTCCCCTTTTCCATTTCTCCCTGGCAAAGCATGCATTTCATGGCTTATTCCTCTTTTGATAATTGTCATCCCATTCATTATCATCAGGGATGTAGGCGGTGATAACCGCCAAATAATCTTCTTTTGGCGAACAAACAACATGAATCGGACGATCACCCGTATAGCAGAGAAGACAGCTATGACCGCGCGGGTCTTCCGGATACTCTTCGATTACCTTGCCGTTATCGATAACATTCCGGATATCTTTTGTGCTGATCATTCGTTCAGCATTGGTCATCTGTCGCACGGCATGCGGCAGGAACAACACATTCTTTGCCGCACTCTCCCTGATACGCGTAACAATATCCGCCATGATATTAGTCAATATCCGTATTTTTCCGTGCGTTTATATCATTTTTATTATCAGCAATAATGGTGGATATGTCAAATTGTTCTTCGAACCCTGGCAAACCCGCATGGCGTGGCTAGGGCCATCTTGCGGTTTAAGGTTCCTGGCAAAAGTGTTGGGTTCGCGCCCTGACCCTTTTGGGGCCGGTTGGCGTCATTCGCGTCAATTTCTCGAACTCGGGCTTCGCCCTCAGACAACGAGAAATTCTTAACGCGGATGACGCCAACCGGCTTTTTCCCAAAAGGCTCAATAGTCGCTCACCCGAACACTTTTCCCAGGGGCCTTTTCAAAACGGGTCGTTCAGATTATGACTTGTTGCACGTTGTTTGCAGTAGCTGATATAAGATTTTTCCTGCGATGAATCAATTCAACAATAGCATGCAAGCATCCACCCTCTCTCTCCAATCCAAGCATTGAGTGACAGCCAGAAAATGAATACTTGAACAATGTTAGGCATATCTATTTTGAAATCAACAAGATATTTTAGGGAGGCTGTATCGCGAACAAGTGTTCCTATCAACTCATTATCTTTATACAATTCATAATGCATATATAATCGATCATAAAAAAGTTCACCTGGCTTAAGGTCATATTTATGTTGTTTAAACTCAACTATATATTTCAACCCTGCCCCATTGGGCTTGTGAGCGCTAGCCAAGAATGAATATGCCTGTGATGAAAGAAAATATTTTCCTTCAAAATGTTTTTCACGAAAAAAGCCAAAATCCCCCTCCCTTCCGGAAAAGCTGGCTGACGGCTTAAACAAAGATACTTTTAGACTTCCGAGATATTTGTTTTCAGTAAAGAATTTATAGGTTTGTAAAAAAGGTTTTTTCTTAACGCTTATCATTTTTTACTTTCATAATATTGGTTTTAATTATGGTTCATAGTACATCACACTCTGTTTCGGGAAAGACTATCGTAAAAACGACAAAACTACCCGACTACCGCTCTCATTATTCAAAATGAGTTTTGGGGAAAGTCTTTTGTGAGCGACTGGTGGTGATTTCGGAAAAAGAGCGCGAAGCAGTCCCGGCGTAAAGAATTTCTCGCTGTTTGAGGGCGCCAGCCCGAGTTCGAGAAATTCAGCCGGGACGCGACGCGCTCCCGAAATCATCACGGAGCGAACAAAGACTTTTCTCAAAAACTTCCTTCAAAAGGTTTTCTGCTTCCGCACCCCACCGATATAGTCAAAATATATCAGCAGGCCTGATAATTCCACGGAAAAATTGACTCCAGGGACCGGGCTTGTTATAGATAGGGCCATCCATTTTATTTAAGAATGCACAAAACCGTTTTCAACCTGTCTTTTGCCACTCCGGGAGGCCCTATGCGCAAATCGCTTCTTTTAGCCGTCGTTATTGCCGCTGTTCTTATTCTGCTGCCCCTGCTGACGTTTGCCGCCGAACCCCGGGTCGAGCAGTTCGCTCCCCAGGGTGAGGTCAAACAAGTCCGCCAGGCCCAGGCCCGTTTTTCCGCGGCCATGGTATCGTTCGGTGATCCCGGCCTGGCCGATCCGTTCGAGGTCAAATGTTCAGTCCCGGGCAAGGGTCGCTGGGTGGACAGCCGCAACTGGGTCTATGATTTTGACCGGGACCTGCCCGGCGGAGTGGCGGGCACGTTCATTCTCAGGCCGGACCTTAAAACCCTGGCCGGAGAAGCCCTGGCCGGCCAGCGCGAATTTGCCTTCACCACCGGCGGGCCGGCCATCATGGAATCCGAACCCTACGAGGGCGAATACTCCCGGATCAGCGAAGACGCGATGTTCTTTCTTACCCTGGATGCCGCGCCCCGGCCGGAATCCGTTCTGGAGCGGGTCTTTTTTTCCGTGGAAGGCATCCAGGAACGGATCAACGTCATTATCCCCGGCGAAGAGGAGCGACCGGAACTGCTGGCGTATTTCCGCAAGGCCTACCGTTACCTGTATGACGAAATTCCGGACAGCGGCGCCCTGCCCGACGGCCGGCACCTGTTCTTTGTCAGGGCGGCCCGGGCTTTCCCCAACAAGGCCGTGGTCAAGCTGGTCTGGGGAAAGGGCGTACAGTCGGCGGACGGCGTGGCCACCACCCAGGACCAGGTGTTGACCTTCAAGGTCCGGCCGGAATTTCTCGTCACCTTCTCCTGCCCCCGGGAAAACACCGGCGGCGACTGCATTCCCTGCCTGGACATGGCCGTGGAATTTTCCGCGCCGGTGAAGGTCGAATTCGCCTCCCAGATCCGCCTGAAGGGAACCGACCGCGTCTATGAACCCAAGATCAGCGACCGTTCCGACTCGGTTCAGCAGATTAAATTCATCGGGCCGTTTCCGGAGAATGAACGCTTCACCCTTGACCTTCCCCCGGGCCTGACGGACGACGCCGGCCGGGTGCCGGCTAACCGGGAGAAGTATCCCCTGGCCGTGGCCACCGGGTATTATCCGCCCCTGGCCAAGTTTTCATCCCGCTTCGGTATTCTGGAAAAAGCCGATCCGGTGCTGCCCGTCACCCTGCGCCATCTGGAACCGGAGATCAAGGCCCGGCTGGCAACGGTCCATCCACAGGCAACCGAACCCCAGGCAAAGGGGTTGATCAAGCGGTTTGATGACGAACGGGAGATCATCGACCGGCTCCGCCGGGTGCGGTCCGTCGGCCGGAGCCGTTCCCTGCTGGCCGGCGACAAAAGCGCCCGTTCCCTGGAAATTCCCAGAAGCCTGGGCAAAGAGGCCTTCGAGGTCGCGGGCATCCCCTTAGGTAAACCCGGCCTCTACCTGGTTGAGCTGGAAAGCCCGGTCCTGGGCGCTGCCCTGCTGGGCACGCCGCGGACCCTGTTCGTGCCCACGGCCGCCCTGGTCACCAATCTTTCAGTTCACCTGAAAAAAGGCCGCCAGTCTTCCCTGGTCTGGGTCACCACCCTGGATAAGGCTGAGCCGGTGCCGGAAGCGGCTGTATCCATCCGTAACGCCAAAGGGGAAATCCTCTGGCAGGGCCGGACCGACGCCAACGGCCTGGCCGTGGTCAACCTGAACCTGGACGCCAAAGCCGGCAATCCTTATCTTGAAGCTGACCGCGCCGGTTCCGGCCATGGCCCGGCCATCGGCAAACATGAAATCCAGGATGACGCCTGGATGGATTACCCTCAGTTAAACGCTCTTGATTCCATCGATTACGGGCTGTTCGTTTTCGCCCGCACGGCCGATGATCTCAGCTTCGTGCACTCCTCCTGGGACAAGGGGATTGAGAACTGGCGTTTCGGCCTCGGCTACGGCGGGAATGACAATCCCCTGCTGGCACACACCGTGTTCGACCGGCCCCTGTTCCGGGCGGGTGAAACGGTTTCCATGAAACATTATATCCGGCGGCATGACATGAACGGTTTCCTGCTGCCGGATAAGGGACAGCTCCCGGCCCACGCGATTATCCGGCATCAAGGCGGCACTGTTTCGGAAGAAGGTGATGAAGGCTATGACGCCAAAATCCCTCTGGAGTGGGATAAAGCCGCCGGCGTGGCCGAAAGCGTCTGGACCATTCCCGGGGACGCCCGGCTGGGCACCTACACCGTCACCTTCGAACACAAGGATATTTATTATAATGAAGGGGGCTCATTCCGCGTCGAGGAGTTCCGCATCCCTCTGTTGAAGGGATCGATCCAGCCCGTTCTTCCGGAACTGGCAGCAGTGTCAGCGGCTGATCTGGACCTGCAAGTCTCCTACCTGTCCGGCGGCGGCGCCTCCGGTCTTCCGATAAAGCTGCGGGCCATGGTTGAACCCCGCCACGTAAGCTTTGACGACTTTGAGGGCTACTCGTTCGGTACCGGCGGGGTGAAGGAAGGACGCGAAGGCCGGGCGGACGAGTCCGATGAAAGCGCCCGGTCTTTGAAAAAGACCCTGCCGGCCAGAGACCTCACCCTCGGAGCGGGCGGCGCCCTGCGGACGACCATCGACGGCATCCCGTCATCCCCGATGCCACGGACCCTGCTGGCCGAGGTTGAATTCAGGGACCCCAACGGCGAGATCCAGACCATCTCCCGTTCCCTGTCCCTGTGGCCCGCCGGGCTGGTGCTGGGCCTGAAGCCCGACAACTGGACATCGGTAAAGGACAGCCTGACCTTTTCCGTGGCCGCGGTCGACCCCTCGGGCCGGCCCCTGCCCAACGTGAAAATTGACGTGAACGGGTTCCAGCGCAAGCGCTATTCCCACCGCCGCCGCCATATCGGCGGGTTCTATTCCTATGAACATGACAGCGAGGTCATCCGGGTGGGCCGCCTGGCGACGGGCACCACTGACGAAAAAGGCATCCTGCACTGTCATGTAGAAGCACCGGTTTCCGGCGAACTGATCCTTCAGGCCGAAGCGGTCGACGCCGGGGGCAGGCAGGCCGTGACCCAGCAGGCCGTGTGGGTGGCCGGCGGGGATGATTGGTGGTTTGAAGCCGAAGACAGCGACCGTATCGACCTGCTGCCGGAAAAAAAGAGTTACGAACCCGGCGAGACCGCCGTCTTCCAGGCGCGCATGCCCTTCCGTGAAGCCACGGCCCTGGTCACCGTGGAACGTGAGGGCGTGATTGACGCTTATGTTCAAAAAGTGTCCGGAACGGACGCCGTCGTCCGGGTTCCGGTCAAGGGCACCTATGCCCCTAACGTGTTTGTTTCCGCCCTGTGCGTGCGCGGCCGGGCAACGGAATTCGCGCCCACGGCCTTGGTGGACCTGGGCCGGCCGGCCTTCAAGATGGGTCTGGCCGAAATCCGGGTGGACTGGCAACGCCATGCTTTGAACGTCGACGTCGCTTCTTCCCACAACACCTATGCCGTCCGCGATAAGGCGCCGGTAACCATCAGGGTTCGGACGGCCGACGGCACGCCCCTGACCGGACGGTCGGAAGCGGCCGTAGCCGTGGTGGACGAGGGTCTGCTGGAACTCATGCCCAACGACAGCTGGGACCTGCTGACGGCCATGATGGGCCGGCGTTCCAATGAAGTGGAGACCGCCACGGCCCAGGGCCAGGTCATCGGCCGGCGCCATTACGGGTTGAAAGCCCTGCCCCAGGGCGGCGGCGGCGGCGCCATGGCCACCCGCGAAATGTTTGATACCCTGGTGCTGTGGCAAGGCCGGGTTCCCCTGGACGCCGACGGCCGGGCCTCGCTGGAAGTGCCCTTAAACGACAGCCTTACCTCCTTCCGCATCGTGGCCGTGGCCGATAACGGCGTCGACCGCTTCGGGACGGGATATACCACCGTCCGCACGACCAAGGACCTGATGGTGTTCTCCGGTCTGCCGCCGGTGGTGCGCGAAGGCGACCGTTTCCGGGCCGGTTTCACCGTGAGAAACGCTTCCGACCGGAAAATGAAAATCGGCCTTACGGCCCGCCTGCGTTCCGGCGATTCTATGCGCGAGCTGGAAGAGATCACCTGCCGCATCAAACCGGGCGAAGCCGACGACATCGGCTGGACCGTTGAAACGCCTGCCGGGGCGGATGGCCTGGAATGGGAGGTGACCGCCCGGGAAAAAGACGCGGAAGCCGGCGACGCCATCCGCGTGCGTCAGAAAGTGGTGCCCGCCGTTCCCGTGCGTGTGGTCCAGGCCACCCTGGAACGCCTGGACAAACCCCTGGCCCTGAATGTGGCCCGGCCGGCCGAAGCCCTGCCGGGCAAAGGCGGAATGGCCGTGCGGCTGTCGCCGACCCTGGCCGGCGCCATGCCCGGCGTGGAGCGCTATATGCGGGAATATCCCTTCGGCTGCATGGAGCAGCGGGTGTCCCGGGCTATCGCCTTAAATGACGAGACGCTGTGGAAGGGCATCCTGGCTGACCTGCCCCGGTATCTGGATGACGACGGCCTGGTGAAATATTTTCCCGTCTGCGCTAAGGGCAGCGATGTTCTCACCGCCTATCTGGTGGCCATCGCCGATGAAGCCGGCCGCGAGATTCCCGCTGACCTGAAAAAGCGCCTGGAAAAGGCCCTGGCCGGATTCGTGGAGGGCCGGGTCATACGGCATTCGGCTCTGCCCACGGCCGATGTTTCCATTCGCAAGCTGGCGGCCCTGGAGGCCCTGTCCCGAAGCGGTCAGACCGAGCCCGACATGCTCGGCTCCATCACCATCGAGCCGGACCTCTGGCCCACTTCGGCCGTACTCGACTGGATCAGCCTCCTTGCCCGCGTGCCGCAAATCACCGACAGCGTCCGGCTCCGGGAGGAAGCCATGCAGACCCTGCGGACGCGGCTGAACCTGCGGGGCACGTCCCTGGGTTTTTCCACCGAAGCCGGCGACAACCTATGGTGGCTCATGGTCTCCGGTGACGTGAACGCCGTCCGGACCATCCTGGTGCTGTTTGATCTTCCGGAATGGCAGGCCGACCTGCCCCGGCTGGTCCGGGGAGCCATGGCCCGACAGCGGCAGGGCCGGTGGAACACCACCACGGCCAACGCCTGGGGCGTGCTGGCCATGGCCAGATTCTCCCGGGCGTTTGAAAAAGACCCGGTGGCCGGCTTGACCACGGCCCTGCTGGACGGAAAAGAAGCAATCTGCAACTGGACCGCCCCCGCGCCGGCGATCGATCTGATGCTGGACTGGCCGGATACGGCAAGCGACATGACCGTCCGCCATGACGGCGGCGGCGCGCCCTGGGCAACCATCCGCGGCCTGGCGGCTATCCCCATCACCCAGCCCCTGTCGTCCGGCTACCGGATCGTCAAGAGCATTACACCGGTTGAACAAAAGGAGAAAGGCCGCTGGCTGACCGGCGATGTGATCCGGGTGCGCCTGGAAGTGGAAGCCCAGGCGGACATGACCTGGGTGGCGGTGGCCGATCCGATTCCGGCCGGGGCCGTCATCCTGGGAACCGGCCTGGGGCGGGATTCGCGGGTGATGACCGGAGACGAAAAGTTCTCCGGCGGTCCGGCCTGGCCGACGTTTGAGGAGCGTTCCTTTGAAGCCTTCCGGGCCTATTATGAATGGATGCCCAAGGGCAATTATTCCATCGAGTATACCCTGCGTCTGAATCAGGCCGGGGAGTTCCAGATGCCGCCGACCCGGGCCGAAGCCCTGTACGCGCCGGAGATGTTCGGCGAAATACCCAACGTGCCGTTTACGGTGGCGGGAGATGAAGAGTAATTTTGACATCCTCGTAAAAATTTATTTTGTTCGCTCCGCGATCCTTTTGGGCGGTCTCAAGTCCCTTGGCTGAATTTCTCGAACTCGGGCTAACGCCCTCAGACAACGAGAAATTCTTTACGCCAAGGGGCTTGAGGCCTTTATTCCCAAAAGGATCGCACGTCGCTCACAGAATAACTTTTTACGATTGTATCAGATTGGGAGAAACACCAAAAATACGGTGAAAAAAACACGCCTGATCCATTTTCTGCCGGGGGTTCTGATCGCCTTTGCCCTGGTCCTGCTCAACCTCCATGGCGGTTCGGCCCCGCCCGGGTTCGACCATGTCCGGGAAACGTTTGCCGGCTCCTATGCCGTGCTGCTCGACCGCCATGGTCAGCCCGTCCATGAACTGAGGACTGATCTATCCCGCCGGGCACTGGACTGGACCGGCCTGGCCGACATCTCCCCGGCCCTTGTCAAGGCGGTGGTGGCTTGCGAGGATCGCCGTTTCTTCGGTCACCGCGGGGTCGACTGGCGGTCACTGGGGGGGTCGATTGTTCGGGGCCTGACCGGACGGGGTTTCCGTGGGGCCAGCACCATTACCATGCAGCTGGCCGGTCAACTCTATCCGGAGCTGGCAGTAAAGAAAGGCCGCCGCTCCCCGGGCCAGAAGATCCGGCAGCTCCGCGCGGCCCTGGCCATAGAAAAAAGCTGGACCAAGGATCAGATCCTGGAGACTTACCTGAATCTGATCTTCTTCCGCGGCGAACTCCAGGGCATCGCGGCCGCGGCCTGGGGCCTGTTCCGCAAATCCCCCGGCGGCCTGAACCAGGCCGAAGCCCTCTTACTGGCCTGCCTGATCCGGTCGCCCAACGCCCCGGCCGGACAGGTCGTCGGCCGGGCCTCCCGCCTGGCCATGACCGCTTCCCTGCCGGTGAATGAGGACGAGTTGAACGCTGCCGGACGGAACCTGTCTCCCCCTTACGGCCGGCGACCATCGGTCCAGCTCGCCCCCCACCTGGCCCAAAAACGGTTAAAGGCCGGGGTCCGGTCCCGCCGTTCAACCCTGGAGGCGGGCCTGCAGCGATATGCCGCCGAAGAGCTGCGGCAGTCCGTGGCCGAATTGAGTACCCGCAATGTCCGCGACGGCGCCCTGCTGGCCGTTGATAACGCTTCCGGCGAGATCCTGGCCTACGTGGCCAATACCGGCGACACCGCTTCCGCGCCGTACGTGGACGGCGTCATGGCCCCGCGCCAGACCGGTTCGGCCTTAAAGCCGTTTCTGTACGCCCTGGCCATTGACCGCCGCATCCTGACAGCGGCCTCCCTGCTGGACGATTCCCCATTGGAAATTCCCACCGGACGCGGCATTTACCGGCCGGAAAACTATGACCGCCGCTTCCGGGGGCTGGTGACCGCGCGCGCGGCCCTGGCTTCTTCTCTGAACATCCCGGCGGTGAGGACCCTGATGCTGACCGGTGAAGAGGCCTTTGCCGAAGTGCTGGGCCGTCTCGGCATCCGTGACCTTCAGGAGGGCTCGCACTACGGCCTGTCCCTGGCTCTTGGTTCGGCCAGTGTTTCCCTGTACGAGCTGGTCAACGCCTATCGCGCCCTGGCCAACGGCGG
Source organism: Thermodesulfobacteriota bacterium (assembly GCA_040753795.1). NCBI lineage: Bacteria > Pseudomonadati > Thermodesulfobacteriota > Thermodesulfobacteriota bacterium. Next base: position 22,226 of record JBFMDX010000014.1, on the reverse strand, counting down.
CGTCTGGAGCCCCCTGACGGACGATCCCGACAGGAAGTCGGAGGAACGGAAAACGGTATTCTCCCCGGCCGCCGCCTTTATCGTTTCCGACATTCTCGCCGACCGGGAGGCGCGCAGCGGCACCTTCGGCCTGGAAAATCCCCTGGCCACCCGTTTCCGGTCGTCGGTCAAGACCGGGACCAGCAAAGACATGCGCGACAACTGGTGCGTGGGATATTCCGGCCGCTATACGGTGGGGGTGTGGGTGGGCAATTTCCCGGGCGAACCCATGTGGAACGTCAGCGGCATGAGCGGGGCCGCGCCCGTGTGGATGGCCGTCATGAACCAGCTGCACCGGAACGATCCCGGCCAGGCCGCCCCTGCCCTGCCGCCCGGCGTGGTGACAGCCGAGGTGATGGTGGAAACCGAGGGCCGCCGCCGGCAAGAGTATTTCCTCAACGGCACCCAGCAGGCCGCCATGGTCCGGCCGGCGGTGACTGCGGCGGTCCGCATCGCCTACCCGGCCCCGGACACAATCATCGCCCTGGACCCGGATATCCCGCCCGACCGGCAGAAGGTGTTTTTCAGGACCGCCCCGCCGGACGCGGCCCTGCGCTGGGCCCTGGACGGCAGGGACATCGGCCCGGCGGATTCAGCGCCGGCCTGGAGCCCGGTCAGGGGGAAACATGCCCTTGCCCTGGTGGACGCGGAGAACCGCGTGGTCGACCAGGTGCTGTTTTCCGTGCGGTAGCCCTCATGGGGTCGGACCTGGATAACCTGCTTAAATCTCAGTGAATACTTTCCAAAAGAAAGCGTTTTTATCGCTTAAACCGTCATTTTCAACCTTAAAATCGGCATTGTAAGAAGAGAGAGACTCTTTCAGCACCGATGTACCGTCAGGTATTATGGTTTCCAGTTCGCGGTGTCGTGCATTACTCCCGAGATCCTCCTTAACTTTTTTCACAAAATCCGATCGCCCGACGGCAATCGATCTGGTCCATATCTCTGTCCGTTCCGTCCCGCCCTGAATTGACTCGCGCACTCGGCACGGGTAGCTGTCCGTCAATTTTGCCTCATTTAAGCCGAGCAGTTGTTTCAACCGATCCCGTGATAATATCCGATAGCGCCGGGGCGAATTAATGATTTCATGATAGCCGCAATGCGGCCATTGGGCCGGATGATCCACTACCCTCGCTCTAACCATATTCAGATCGATATAGATCATACACCGCAAGAGATGATCGTCCGTGTCAACCGCCGTAGCGTGGTACCTGTCCTCCCAGAAAGCGCCATTGCGATTTTTTCGCCAATTGTATGCCTGGGCAGTCCTGCCGGCAATGAGTTGCAATGAGCGCGGAATAGTTTCCCTGTCATCGTTACCGCATACAAGCAGATGAATGTGATTGGAGGTCACCGCATAATTTAAAACTTCCAGCCCGTACCGCTTACGGGCCTCAAAAAGCCATTGAATCCAGGCCGAGCGGTCAATGGCAAATTTGAGCAGCATTTCTTTTTTATGGCACCTGTGGGTAACATGCCAGACATGGCCGGGTAAAAAATGTCTGTTGGCTCGAGGCATCCTTTCCTCTCTTTCTTAAATTGAAGTTTTGTAAATTAAAATGAGGGTTTTAAGACCCTTTATCACCTCTTTTTTAATTATTGTTTATTTTAAAATCAGTATATTGACGAGGTCCGACCCCATCTAAAGTTTTGGCGGCGGCACGAACACATGGCGCTGGCCGGTACGCTCCAGGGTCAGGGCTTCGGCCGGGCAGTGATAAGCGCACACGCCGCAGCCAATGCAGCGGGGGTCATCGATCCGGGCAACACCGTCCGCCATGGCAATGGCCTCCATGGGGCAGATCTCGACGCAGCTTTCACAGCCGGTGCAGGTGCCGGCATCCACCCGCGCGATATAAGCGGTGTAGGTAATGGTCGGAACGCCGCCGCGGTAAAACGAGTTGAAGGTTTCGCAGCAGCACTTGCAGCAGTTGCAGACCGCCATCTCATCCTTGCCGGTGTCGTATTTCTCATGAAAGGCTTTATGGACCAGGCCGTCCGCCTCGGCTTTCTCCATGATCGTCCGGGCCTGGTCCCGGGTGACCGGCACGGCGAATTGATGGGCGATGAAGAACTCGGCGGTCTTGCCGAAAAGCAGGCAGTTTTTCCTTTCGTCGGTCACGCGGCAGGAGCGGCCCAGCAGGTCTTTCTGGTGCCGGCAATAGCAGTAAGCCACGGCAATGGTGTCGAACCGGTCGATGAGTTTTTTCACGTCCTCGGCGGGCATGACCGTATCCAGGGACCGGTCCACCTGCTTTTCCACGGGAACGATGCGGGTCATGGGAGGAACCGCCTTGAGGGCCGGGACAACGGCGTCGTAGTTCTGCTGGACCATGGCGGACAGCTCCTCGAACAGCTTTTCAAACAGGCGGGCCAGGGTCTTCTGCTTTTCCCCGGTCTCGCCGCGCATCATGGTAGTCTCAAAGATTCCGGGGATGGGCGGCAGGGCCCGGTAGACCATCATACCGGCGCTTCTGCTGGCCGCTCCGGTAATCACGCCGTTGTCCATGAGGTCGTTGAGCATCCGGTCCAGGGCGTCGCCCGACAGGCCTGATTTTTTCTCCAATTCCCCGCGGTTTAACGGCCGGTCGAGCATCTGCACGAATTGCGCCTGCTCCGGGGTCATCAGGATCTTGAGGATATCCAGCAGGGTGTCGTTGACCGGAAATGGAACCGCGCCGGCCTTGTTGATGGCCGAGGCGGCGTCACGGTAAATCTGATCGCTCATGGGTAATTCCTCCCTCAATTATGACAGGTTTAATATAAAATCGCCCTTGCACTCACCGGTAGCGTGCATCAGGCAGTTGGTAACCGGCGGCCGCATCTCATAGGCGACCCCCAGTCCGCGAAGCCAGTTTTCGATGCGGTACAGCACGCCGCAATGATACTGATCGATGACACCCATGCCGGAAATCCCTTTGTAGGCGAAGCAGGCGTCTTTTTCCATTTCCCAGTGGATCACGTTCCTGGCCGGCGTGTCGACCTTAAACCGCATGAAGCGGGCCAGGACCAGGTCCATGGCCCGGCTCAAAAACTCGACCAGGTCGTCAAACGAGGTGACGGTTTCCTTTTCAAATCCCAGGGCTTTTTTCAGGCGGGCCACCTCGATGGCGGCCATGGATTCCACGGCCAGCCGGTTGATGCGGTTGGTCTTTTCCATGCCGACCTCTTTTAAGGAATGCAGAAACCACATGGCGTCGTGGGTGATCCAGCCCTTGCTGAGCAGTTCCTTAATGTCGTTCTTTTCAAGAGATTCGAGTCCGTTCATTTTTTCCCTCCTCTGCTTTACGATTCTGCACCCAGGGCGGCCCAGGCAGCCTCCGCCAGTTTCCGGGCCGCGACGGTCACATCGGATTTGGCATATCCACCCACAACCATCCTGGCAAACTCCTGGCACGGCCCCAGCAGCAGCGCGATAAACACATCCCGGGGCAGGGCCTTGATCGTTCCCGCCTCGATGTTTTTCTGAAACCAGCCGGACATGCCTTTGGCGAATTCGGCGTTGAGCCGCTTCATTTCATCTTCCGTGTCGTCCATATATTCGGCATGACGCTTCTGGAACAGGAACCGGGCCCATTCCGGGTGCTCCTTCACCCAGGTCAGATGGAAACGGACAATGGCAAAGATGCCTTCCCTGGCCGTCTGCTGCTTGGAGAGGATATCGATCATCCCGGTCTGGTAATCGCGGATCCCTTCCAGATAAATGGCGGCCGCCAGCCGGCCCTTGCTTTTAAAATGATGATAGACGCTGCCGGTGCTGGCGCCGGCTTTCCGGCAGATGTCGGCGATGCTGGTGGCCGGAAACCCTTTTTCGGTGAAACAGGCCAGGGCCGCCTCGATGATCTGTCGCTGCCGAACGGGAGAATTGACGTGGGTGGCGTTGAGTGTTTTCATGGTCAAAATCATATTTTAGAATTTAATTCTAGTCAAGCACTTTTCGCCTGGCCCGACTTTTTTCCCCTTTTACCGATTAAAAATTTTCGCATCTGTGACCGGATCTGTCACAACGCAGTGGTAGGTTTCTCATAACAATAGAAAATATCTCTAAACCCTGAAAAGGAGAAACCGCCATGGAAAAGACAATTGCGGCATTTCTGGACGACATGAACGTGGGCCCCGCCCAAGCCTGGAAGAACCTGACCCTGTTTCCGTTGCTCTCGGACCGGACCAGCGGGCTGGATTACCTGCTGCTGGATGAAGCCCTGGAAAAACAATGTGTTACCATATCGGAAATCAGCGAGGGCGGATCGGTTCCGGAACTGATAGTGGACAACCGCGGCGGGCACATGCTGCTGATGCTTGACGGCGAAGAACTGGTCGGGGCCAGGCAGAACCGGGTCATCAACACCACCATCCTGGTCGCCGCCGGGACCGCCGTCACCATCCCGGTCAGCTGCTGCGAGCAGGGCCGCTGGTCTTACAACAGCCCGCACTTTTCCAGTGAAAACCGGGTCATGTCCCCCCGCATGCGGGCCTTTAAATCCGACCAGGTCAGGAGCAGTCTCAAATCCGGGCTGAAATTCCAGTCGGATCAGAGCGCCATCTGGGAGGACATCGCGGAACGGGCCGACCGTCGTGGCGCCCGGTCGCACAGCATGGCCATGGCGGCCATCTATGAAAAGGAAAAAACCAGGCTGGAAGACTTCCGGCGCCAATTTCACGCCCTCGACAACCAGGTCGGCGCGATCCTGGCCATCAACGGGGCCATCGTCGGTGCGGACATGTTCAGCCGGCCGGAAACGTTTGCCATGGTGTTCGGCAAACTGATCGACAGCTATGCCCTGGACGCCATCGACTGGCTGGACACGGAACAGGCGCCCACCGCCGGCGGCCCCGACCCGGCGGCCTTTATCGCCGCCGTGAAGTCGGCTTCGGCCGAAAGCCACCCGTCGGTGGCCCTGGGCCGGGATATCCGCTTTGAATCCGACCGGGTCAACGGGTTTGCCCTGATCCACGAGGATACCCTGCTCCACCTGTCCTCATTTGCCCGGTTCAAAGAAGCCGGAAGAATCAGGAACGGCCGGATGCAGCGATTCTCCAGCCGCAGAGCCCGCGGCCGATCGTAAGGCCACGGACCGACACCAAAAGCGGTAGACATATTCCAGGGGCGACCGGCGGGTCGCCCCCTACCCGATTAAGCTTGCCAGACGTCGCCGGGAATGTCCTGTTGAACTGCAAACGTTCCTGGTTTCTTAAGCAGCCAGATGTACCCGGGCATGGCCCAGTATAAACGGTCAGCGACCAATCGGGCCAGCCGCGTTTTGGTTGAGCCGGGAGGGAATAAATAGCTGGTCTTAAATTGATCAGGGTTCACGATGATTTTTCGTGTATAGTCAACTATCTTGAAACGGCTGACGAGTTGTTTCAGTTCCCAGGAGAAAAGATGCAGCTCGTGATAACAATCAGCCTTTCCCGCCATTCGAATATACCAGTGAGCAATGCGCCTCGGCACGACGGATAGAAGAGGTAAACTGTAATGAGGTTCGTTCCACATCAGGCGGGTCGACGCCGCGAAGTAACAGACGCTGCCCGGCCTGAGAACCCGGTAAATTTCGTCAATCATTTTCCGGGCGTCCGGGACGTGTTCATAAACTTGTGAACAAATCACCACATCAACAGTTTCGTCGCGAACCGCTAATTTCATCGCGTCACCAGGATGAAAATAAAGATTCCCCCTGTCAAAGGTTTCGGACGCGAACCGGACGGCTTTCGTATCGATATCTATTCCGGTAACGGAACCGAAATAGCGGGACAAATACTCATCGATGATTCCGGTGGATCCGCCGATGTCGAGAACCCGCAGGCGCTGTAGCGGGACAACCGGACTTAAGCAATATTCGAAGTAGTCGCTTAAAACGGAAACCATTGTGGCGGCTTTTCTTCTCCGCCCTTCGAAATCAAGCATGGCCGGGCGGAAGTCTGAAAAATTAAGTTGATACGTCCGCTCGGGTTTCATGGCAACACCGGAGGGCTGATGATCATTGCCAGGCAGGCCAGCATAATAAACAAAATCGACGACAGCATCATCAGGCGGCAGGCTTTTTCGATGTGCAGGGGCCGCGCCCGGCCCAGGCCTTCGCCGATATAAGGTTTGTCCACCAGTTCGCCCTGGTAGTAATTCGGCCCGCCTAATTGAACCGAAAGGGCTCCGGAAAAGGCCGCCTCCGGGTAACCGGCGTTGGGACTGCTGTGCCTGCGTCTGTCTTTTTTTGCTACGGACAGGGCGTCGCTGCCGCTGCGGAACAGCAGGAAGGCGGCCAGGGAGATAATGAAAACCGAGATCCGGGCCGGGATGAAGTTGGCGATGTCGTCGATCCGGGCCGCGGCCTTTCCGAAATAAAAGTAATCCTCGTCCTTGTAGCCCACCATGGAATCCAGGGTGCTGACCATTTTAAAGGCCACGGCCATGGGAGCGCCGCCCACGGCGGCGTAAAAAATCGGGGAGATCACCCCGTCCACCAGGTTTTCGGCCACGGTCTCCACGGCGGCCCGGGAGACGCCGGACTCGTCCAGGGGATCCACGTCCCGGCCGACGATCATGGCCAGAGTGTTTTTGGCGTCTTCCAGCCGGCCGGCCACCAGGCTTTTACGGATGGCGGCGGCCTCATTTTCCAGGCTGCGGGCGGAAACGCAGAAATAGATCATCAGGATGTTAACCGCACCGGCCAGCACCGGCGAAACCGCCGCGGCGACCACAAGGATCAACGCCGCCGCCACCCAGGCGCCCAGGATCAGGCTGAGGGCGAACAACAGGCCGGCCGAAAACGGCGACAGGGACAAGCCACGGAAGACCCTCTCGGCCCGGGTGACGGCCCGGCCCATAATCCGGATGGGATGAAGCGGGTACTGGGGGTCAGCCAGCAGGTAGTCCAGGACAAAGGCGGCCGGCAGCATGAACCAGGAAAAGGCGAACATCATCAGAACCCGAGGTCATCGTTGATCAGGATGATCTTGACCCGTCCCTTGGGATAGCATTTTTCCGTGATGGTCCAGACGTTGCAGATCCGGTCCGGGCTGTTGCAGTCCTGGCAATAGGAGGTGGCCGCGCAGGGGGTCTTCTTGTCCAGCCGACGGGTGTTCACCGGCGCGGCGTAATTCTTGATCCGGGCCACGGCCGCGTCCACGTTTTCCACGATCTTGTTCCGGCCGGCCAGGACGATGACATGTTTCGGCCCGAAGGTCAGGGCCGCCACCCGGTTGCCGATCATATCCAGGTTGACCAGCTTGCCGCTGTCGGTGATGGCGTTGGTGCCGCAGATGAACAGGTCGGTCAGCAGGGCCTGGCGTCGCCGTTCCAGCCCCTCTTCCCGGGAAATGTTCTTGTCATAGGTATCCAGCACCTTCATGTCCGGTCGGGTTTTGAGCAGGTCATACAGGCCCGAGGCCATGAAGGTCAGGGATCCGCCCCAGGCGACGCTGGCCGGCGATAGCGCCGGAATGATGGTCCCCAGGACCAAAAGCCCGGCTTCATCGGCCGTCTGCACCAGGTGAGCTTCAAAATGATTGGTAACCAGGTTCTTTTTTACCGCCTCCAGACGGGTCTGCCAGTAAGCGCGAATCGGATTTTCCATGATTGTTCTCCTACCCCTTAAAATAATCATTTAATTTATCCGCCAATATACTGTTCTCCGCGCGGGTTTTCAAAGAGAACCGCACATGGCGGGAGGACAGTCCATAAAAATTGGCGCAGTTCCGGATCAGGATGCCGTGACCGGCCAGAAAGCGGCAGAGCCCGTCGGCCTGGCCCTGTTTTATCAGGGCTGCCAGGACAAACGACGTCACGGAAGCGAACAAACGGATGCCGGAAATGGCCTTGACTCGGTCGGCCAGGAACTGCTTTTCTTCTTCGAGCAGGGCCACGGTCTGGTCCACAAACCGGCTGACTGCATCGTTGTTTTGCATGAGCCAGGCTACGGCGGCCTGGGAAAGGCTGTTGACGCTCCAGGGAAGAAGAAAATCCGCGACGGCGTCCGTCACCGGTCGCGACGCAAAAACGAACCCGATCCGCAGGCCGGGAACCCGGAAGATCTTGGACATGGAGTTGAGCACGATGGCGTTGTCCGGAACATTTTCGTACATCATGCTCGCATTTTTTCCGTCGGGCACGAAACCGAGATAGGACTCGTCGATAATAAAACGGGCCCGGGTATGGGTCCGGCACAGATCAGCGATGGCCCGGGCGGACAGCAATGTCCCGGTGGGATTGTTGGGATTGCAGATAAAGACCGTATCCGCCCCGGAATCGACCACGGCCCGGGAAATATCTTCCGGGTTATGGACAAAGCCCGCGCATTCATCGGCCGTCAGATAATCAAAAGGCACGCCGTTCATCCGGCAGGCGTCGGCGTAATCGGCATAGGTGGGCGCCAGGATCAGGGCACGATGGCTTTTAAGCGACCGGGGCAGGATGTAAATCAATTGGGTGGTGCCGTTTCCCGCCAGCACCCGCGCAGGATCAAGGCCGTGCCGGCCGGCAAAGGCGCGACGGATCTCTCCGGCGTCCACCTCCGGCAGGGCCGTGACCTGCTCCAGTTTCCCCGCCAGAAAATCAAGCAGGCCCGGTGGTGGCCCGAAGGGGTTGACGTTGCTGCTCATGTCGATGATGTCCGCCGGCGGGCAGCCCAGTTCCCGGGCCAGGTCGTATATGTTGCCGCCATGTCCCTTGATCATGACAGCCTCGTTGCCACGGCCAGAAACAGGAGTGTTTCCGTGACCTCGATCATGGCCCCGAGCATGTCGCCGGTAATGCCGTTGATTCTTTTTTTGTAAAACATCAGGACGACCGCGACCACCGCGGCAAAACCGGCATTGAGTACCAGGCACCGCCATCCGGCCAGCAGGGACAGGGCCGCGGGCAGAATCAGCCAGCGGAAATCGGCCACGGACAGGGGTTCGTCAAAAAAGGCCCGTCCCGTCCCGTCCCCCTGCCGGCCATAGGAAAGAAAAGCGAAACCGAAAAGGGCGCTGCCCCGGGCATAGGCCGGGACGAGCGTTAAAAACAAAAACCGGGACGGCGCGTCCAGGCTGAAAATACCGGCCCACTTGGCCAGCAGGCAGCAGGCCACCGCCGCCACGCCCATGGCGCCGGTGCGGCTGTCTTTCATGATCTCCAGGGCCCGCTCCCGGGTCTTGCCGCCGTAAAGGCCGTCGGCCGTGTCGGCCAGACCGTCCAGGTGCAGGGCGCCGCTGACAACGGCCAGGAAAACCACATCCAGGGCCGCCGCTGCCGGACCGGGCCACAGGCGCGAGGCCAGCAGATCAAAAGCGGCCGTCAGCAGACCGACGATCAGCCCGGCTGCCGGCAGACTGGCCGCCAGGCGCCGGGGAGCGAATTGGCCGTCTCCCGCCCCCAGGGGAAGAATCGTGAAAAAACGCAGGGCCGAGAGGATATTCTTCATTTACATCCCGTTCCTTTTAGGCCACCTTAATTATTACCGGCACGCCGGAAACCATCCAGACCACCTTGTCCGCGGCGGCGGCCACGCGCTGATTGGCCAGTCCGGTCATGTCCCGGAACAGACGGGTCAGCCGGTCGGCCGGAACAATGCCGCAGCCGACCTCGTTGGTCACCAGGATGACACTTCCGGCCGCCCTGGTCAGAGCCTGCGTCAGCGCATCGATATGCTGTTCCAGAAAGACCTGGTCTTCAGTTTCCGCCAGGAGGTTGTTCATCCACAGGGTCAGGCAGTCCACCAGAACGACATTGTTTTTTTCGGATACGCGCAGGATGGCCTCACCGATGGCGACCGGGCATTCGATGGTCTGCCACTCTTTTCCCCGGTCCTGCTGATGCCGGGCCACCCGGTCCTGCATTTCCCGGTCACCGGGCACGCAGGTGGCCAGGAAATATCGCGGCCCGGCCGCCATGGACGCGGCCAGGGCCAGGGCGTGAGCGCTTTTTCCGCTGCGGCAGCCGCCGGTAACCAGAGCGATCTCCTTCATCGCCGACCTTCCTCTTTACAAAAAAATCGCACATACCAATCCATGGCTTCAACCAGCCCCTGCCCCACATCATGAGTGGGAACGTAACCCAGCAGGGTTTTCGCCCGGGTGATGTCCGCCTGGGAGTGACGCACGTCGCCCGTCCGGAAATCCCGGTAGATCGGGTCGACTTTCAGGATCTCTGGAAATCGCTGGCCCAGGTTGTCGCGCAGGTGTGAAAAAAGGGTGTTCAGGCTGATGCGTTCGCCCACGGCGACATTATAAACCCGGTTGACGGCCTCCGGATTTTCGGTCAGGGCCGCCAGCAGGTTGGCCTGGACCGCGTTGGCAATATAGCAGAAGTCGCGGCTGGTCTCGCCGTCGCCGTTGATGTAGACCGGCCGGCCCCTTAACAGGGCGCCGATCCACAGGGGGATGACCGCGGCATAGGCACCGTCCGGGTCCTGGCGGGGGCCGAACACATTAAAGTAACGCAGTCCCACGGCCTCGGTGCCGTAAGCCGAGGCGAACACGTCCGCGTACAGTTCATTGACCAGCTTGGTCACCGCATAGGGCGACAGGGGCTTGCCGATGATATCCTCTTTTTTGGGCAGATCCGGCTGGTCACCGTAGGTGGAACTGGAAGCGGCATAGACAAACCGCTTGGCCTTCGCGTCCCGGGCCGCCACCAGCATGTTCACAAAACCGCTGATGTTGCAGGCGTTGGTCAGGATCGGATCCTCGATGGACCGGGGGACCGATCCCAGGGCCGCCTGGTGCAGGACATAGTCCACGCCCTGGCAGACCATGCGGCAGGTTTCCGGGTCCCGGATATCGCCTTCGATAAACCGGAAACGCTCCCACTGGCTGTCGGCCACCGAATGACGCACCTCGTCGAGATTATGACGGTGGCCGGTAAAAAAATTGTCCAGCCCGACCACTTTCTGGTCAAGCTGAAGCAGCGTTTCCAGCAGATTGGAGCCGATGAAACCGGCCACGCCGGTGACCAGCCAGGTACGGGGATCGGAAGCGAGTTGTTGCGTTAATTTTTCGTATGAGGTGGGCATAGAATTAAAAGTGATTAAGTTTTAAGTGTTAAGTGTTAAGTGATTAAGTTTTAAGTGTTAAGTGATTAAGTTTTAAGTGTTAAGTTTTTTGTTGAATAACAGGAAGAATTTAAGCCATTAGGCACGGGATTACAAGAGGCAGTTGCCGAATCAGGGTGATTGTGAGATTTTTTTGGGGTTATTTACCGTGACTGGTCGACAGGCTGCCTTCCGGGGGAACGCAGGGGCGTTTTTCAGACCGCCTTTCGGGAAAACGGCGTAGGGGCGACCGGCGGTCGCCCCTGTGATTATTGGGAGGATGCGCCAGCGTTATTGCCAAAAGCATGTTGGTTCGCGCCCTGACCCTTTTGGGGCCGGCTGTCCTCATCCGCGGCGTTTCTCGAACTCGGGCTGCGCAGGATATTCTAAAATTTCTGCCGGCGCCCTCGGACAGCGAGAAACGCTTTTCGCGGATGACGCCACCCGGCTATTTCCCAAAAGGCTCAACGGCGCTCACCAACACACTTTTTGCAACGTCCATGGTATATGTGGAACGGTTTCCACCTGCTCAAATATTTGAATAGAGCGCATTCGGAAAAGGGGTTTTTTGTAAGCGACCTGCGGGCATTTTGGGAAACAAGGGCTCAAGGATTCTGGCGTAAAGAATTTCTCGTTGTATGAGGGTGGATTTCGGACATTTCATGACCTGTTGAACAGCCCGAGTTCGAGAAATTCAGCCAGAATACTTGAGCCCGCCCAAAATGGCCGGGGAGCGAACAAGATCCCCTTCCGCATGCTTCCTAAGTTTTTATTTCTCTAATACCTCCACGCTCTCAATATCCGTAAACAGCCACTCCTCCTCCCCTTTTTCCAGGGAAAACACCATTTCGTGGATTTCCTGGACCGGCTCCCCGGCCACGGGGGTGGCCCGGACAAAGACGCTGACATTGACCGCGGCCCGGCCCTGTCCAGGGAAAGAGATGAAAAAGTCAAAAAAATTAATGGCTATATCCTTGTACCGGGACCGTGCCATCATCACATAGGGCTGAACATCGTCCCGGGAAAAGGTCCGGGCCACGTCATAGTCGGGGATAACCACCCGGCAGGTTTTCGCGAACATGTTGGCGATTCGCTTGGATTTGGCCGCGTTCAGCAGATCGTTTTCCGGAGACTCCCGGGAAAAATCCGCGGCCAGGGACTTGAACCGCTTTTTAATGACGGTCTCATCGCTGCTGTAAAACAGCAGAAAACCGGTGATGCCGGCCGCCACCAGCACGGCGGCGATCAGCAGATGCTTTGATTTTACCATAGGGGCTCTCCGACAATCCTTTCAACAGGGGTCTGCCCGAAGTGGTGCCGATCCATGGGCACGCTGCGGTTGTCACCGACCACGTAAACATGACCGGGTTTGACCGTGCGCGGGGGCAGGTTCCAGTCGCACGGTCCGGACACATAAGGTTCCGGCACCACCTGCTGATTGACCAGCAACCGGCCATCCCGGAACTCGACCGTGTCATTCTCCAGGGCCACGATCCGTTTAAGCAGCATGGCCCGGTTCCCGGCCAGCCGGATGGTGACCACATCCGCTCGGACGGGATCGGAAAAAAGAAAGGCCAGGGTAAAACAGAAGTTCATGCCTCCGTTCCGGTAGGTCGGCCACATGCTGTCCCCGCTGATACGAAAGGGGATCAAAACAAATTTGAAAATGACAAAAGCGGTGAGGGCGACTATCAGGACACGGACAAGATAGCGCCGGTCCGGTCGCGGAAACAGAAAGCGGCGGATGGTGCCTGCGGTCATCATCACCTTCGGGAATCAATGGACTTTTTTTCTCTTTTCATGGTATTATTGAATATAGTTACCTGCCCCGTCAATCTTTATCAAGCCCGAGGTGCGCCATGACAAAAACGTCCCGGCACTATCATCGCCTCACCGCCTATGACCGTCACCGGATGACGCCCCACCCCATGAACTGGGCCGCCCAGCCACGGCAATTCAAGTCCTATAGCGATCTTCCCGCCGTGACACTCCCGGAAATCTCCAGCCTTTTCCCCGGGGAATGGGACGTCGTTTCTTCCGGGAGCGTAACCGATGACCGGCCCGCTCCTCCGGATATGGAAGACCTGTCCAGAATCTTCTATCTGGCCAATGGACTGACCGGCCGGTCCCGTCATCAGGGCGGTTATTTTTATTACCGCAGCCCCCCGTCGGCCGGGGCGCTTTACCCCAACGAGCTTTATCTGGCCTGGTTCGGCAGTGACGACCTGACGGCGGGGCTTTATCATTATGAACCGCACCAGCGGCAACTGACCCGTCTTCGTGACGGCGATTTCCGGGCGTTCATGCCGGAAGCCGAGGACAGCCACGGTGTTTTCCTCATCTCCGGCATCTTCTTTCGAAGCGCCTGGAAATACCGCAACCGCGCTTACCGCTATGTTCTGCTGGACGGCGGTCATCTGGTTGAAAGCGCCCGCCTGGCCCTGGTCGCCGCCGGCCAACCGGGCGCGTTGTTCTATGATTTTGACGATCATCAGATCAATCGCCTGCTGGGGGTTGATCCGGACCGTGAAGTCGGTCTGGCCGGCATCCGCATCGGCAGGGGCAGCGCCCCATCACCGCTTTCGATAAGCGCCCTGGATGAACTGCCGCTCCGAATCGCCGCCGCCAGCCGGGTTTCGGAAACGGAAACCGCTTACGAGGAAATTGCCGTGGCCCATCGGTCCGGGGAAACCGTCCTGCCCGTTCCCGTCGATGTCCCGGATATCCAGGCGCCCGACCTGGGCCTTGCCATCGATCAATGGCGGCCTTTTCTGTTTTCTTTTGATCCCGGCAATGACCCCATACGGTTCGGTTATGCCCAGGCCGTGATACGACGGCGGTCGCGGCGCAACTTTATCCCCGAGCCGGTTTCAACCGGGCAATTCGCCTGCCTGCTGGAAATGATCTGCCGGGCATGCCTGACCGGCGAGCAGGAGGTTCCGGCCGTTTCAAAGACCGTTCAGACCGGTTTTCTCTGCTGGAATGTGGATGACATCAGACCGGGGTTTTACCTGCTGAATCCGGCCTCGCGGCAGTTCGGCTCCGTGGCCGCCATGGATCTGATTCCGTCCATGACCGCCGCCTGCCTGAACCAGGAATGGCTGAAGAACGCCGCCGTCCATTTTCTGTTCATGACCAATCTGGACACCATCGATCGCCGTCTGGGCCCCAGGGGATACCGTTACGCCATGATGACCGCCGGACGGCTGGGGCATGCCGTTTACCTGGCGGCCACGGCCATGGGCCTGGGGTGCTGCGGGATCGGCGCCTTTTACGACAATGAGGCGGAACAACTGCTGGGGCTGAACGGATCGTCGGCCCTGCTGTACCTGGCGGCTGTGGGGCAGATTAAATAGGATTCAAGGATTCAAGGAGGGTCGAGGGGTCAAGGGTTTATTGGACGACAACGATCGTCCGTTCCGTCTTTATTCCCTCCTGCTCATGGGCCAGCTTTTTCAGCCGCAGACGGTTTTCCGCAAAAAGCTGGATGCAGTATGGATACAATTCCCATTCCAGGCTCAAGCCTTTCTGCCTGACGGTGTCAATGGTGTCTTCCGGAAGGATTTCAAAGGACCGCTGGCCGATAATCGGTCCCGTGTCCTCGCCGTAATCGATAAAATGAACCGTACAGCCGCCGACCTTGCAGCCGTAACGGAAGGTATCGCCATACCCGTCCACACCGGGAAATGCCGGCAGCAGGGCCGGATGAATGTTCATGATCCGGGGTCGCGCCGGGTCGGTGTTGAACCGGTCGATAAAATAAGGCGTCAGGTTGCGCATGAATCCGGCCAGGATCAAAAGGTCACAGGGATAGGCCGTCATCTCTTTCAGCAGCCGGGCTTCGGCCGCGGCCCGGATGGTTAGAAATGCCCGCATCACTTCATCCAGTGGGCGGCCCTCAAATAAGGCTGTTTTCCTGTAGACCGACTCGGCATCAAAATCATCCGGAGCGGAAAAAGATTCCGGGGATTGCCGGTATTGACGGATCATGTCCCGGTAATCCACGACGAACGCGGGAATTTCCGCTGCCCTGGCTTTTTCCAGACCGGCCGCGCCGGGATTGTCCGCCCCGGCAAAGACCACCCTGCCGTCTATTTTGCCCGACCGGCAGGCGGCCATCACCGCCGACAGGTTGGAACCGGTTCCCGAAATCAGCGCGCCGATGCGGATCGTCATGGATTACTCCTTGCCAGGATAAGAAAAGTATGGGAAAAATATCCGTCAATATACCCATGATGCGGGCGGTTTTTCAATATAAACTTAAACGCCGCCCCCCCTCTTCAGCAAGGAACCCGGAATGTCCGGCATGCGAACTTTCGACGTTATCATCATCGGCGCGGGACCGGCCGGCGCCACCTGCGCCAGGACGCTGGCCCGCCGGGGAACGCGCGTGCTGCTCCTGGACAGGGAGCGGTTTCCCAGGTCGAAACCGTGCGGCGGCGGTTTTTCCCGGAAGGCAAAGGACCTGTTTGATTTTGACCTGACGCCCGCTATCGAAGCCGACATCACCCGCACCGAAATTTCTTTAAGGTCCCTAAAGCCGACCGTGATCAGCAGCCCGGAGGGGGCCGGTTTCATGGTCACCCGGGGCCGATTTGACGCCCTGCTGGTTAAAAAAGCGGTGGAAGACGGCGCCGAACTGCATGAGCAGGAGTCGTTCGTTGCACTGCATCCGGAAAAAAACGGCTGGGTTGTCCGTACCGATCGGGACCGCTATTATGCCGATTTTCTGGTTGGTGCCGACGGCGCGGTCTCACGGACGGCCCGCTGCCTGGGCCTGATGCAGTCCTTTGACCGCTATGCCCCGGCCCTGACCGCCGAAGTGGAAGTTTCCCCCGGGCAGCTGGAGCCGGTCAACGACCTGGCCCGCTTTGACTTTCACGTAGTCAAGAAGGGGTATGCCTGGATATTCCCCAAATCGGATCACCTCTCCGTGGGCGTTTTCTCCACCAGCCTTCGGCCCAGGGGCCTGAACGCCGTCCTGCTCCGCTATATCAATGATCACGACCTGCTGCGGGGGAAAAAAATCCGCTACTGGAAAGGCGGCCTCATCCCCCGGGGAGGAACCCGCCGGATCCTGGTGAACAAAACCGCCCTGCTGGCCGGGGACGCCGCCGCCATGCCCGACCCCTTCTTCGGGGAAGGAATTTATTACGCCGCCCGATCCGGGATGATGGCAGCCGAGGCAATCGCAAAAGCCGCGGCCGGCGGGACCGGCTCCCTTGAGCATTATCAGACCGCGGTCAACCGGGAGATTACCCGTGACCTGTGGTGGGCCCGGGTGTTCAATTTCGGGTTTTACCGTTTTCCTTTTGCCTTTTACCCGGCTATCCGCAAGTCAGCCCATCTGCAACAGCTGATCATCTCTATCAACAACGGCCGCATCACCTGGAAGCAGGGTGTGGCGGAAATGGTCCGTACCCTGCCCCTGTGGATGTCTCAAACGCTGCTGCCGTGAAAGGAAGAACAATGAACATGAAAAACAGTGAACTCTTCAACTCCTGGGGCCTGTTCAAAAAGGGCATGGATGTCAAGGGCATTCAGCTTTCCTTTGCCAACCATCTGGAATACTCCCTGTCCAAGGATCAGTACACGGCCACCTTCCGCGATCTTTACCAGGCCCTGGCCCTGACCGCTCGGGACCGGATGATCGAGCGATGGCTTCAGACCCAGCAGATGTATTACGCCAATGACGTCAAAAGGGTATATTACCTGTCGGCGGAGTATCTCATGGGCCGGGTGCTGGTCAACAATCTCATCAACCTGGGCATCTATGATGAAACCCGGCAGGCCATGAAAGAAGTCCATATCGATCTGGACGAACTGGTGGAAATGGAGCCGGACATGGGGCTGGGCAATGGCGGTCTGGGCAGACTGGCCGCCTGTTTCCTGGATTCCATCGCCGCCCTGGAACTGCCGTCCTACGGTTACGGCATCCGTTATGAATTCGGCATTTTCGAGCAGCAGATCCGTAACATGTGTCAGATCGAACTGCCGGAGAACTGGCTGAAACACGGCAATCCCTGGGAAATCCCCCGGCCCGAATACACCTTTCCCGTTCAGTTTTATGGCAGCGTCCGGCAGATTCCCCGGCCGGACGGTACCATGAAAAACGAATGGATCGACACCAGTAATATACTCGGCATCGCCTATGACACGCCCATCGGCGGATACGGCAACCAGACGGTCAACACCCTGCGGCTCTGGTATGCCCAGGCCTCCAATGAGTTCGACCTGGGGTATTTCCAGCATGGCGACTATCTCAAGGCGGTGGAAGAGAAAAATATCTCCGAAAATATTTCCAAGGTGCTCTACCCCAACGATAACGTCTATCAGGGCAAGGAGCTCCGGCTCAAGCAGCAGTATTTTTTCGTATCCTGTTCCATCCAGGATATTATTCGCCGTTACCGGATCAGCCACACCTCGTTTAATGAGTTTCCCGATAAAGTCGCCATTCAGATGAACGATACCCACCCCTCCCTGGCGGTGGTCGAACTCATGCGCCTGCTGGTGGACAAATACGACCTGGAATGGGACAAGGCCTGGGACATCACCCGGCGGACCTGCGCCTTCACCAATCACACCCTCCTGTCGGAGGCCCTGGAAAAATGGCCGGTGGACATGTTCGGGCATCTTCTCCCCCGCCACCTGCAGATCATTTATGAAATCAACCATGCCTTTCTCACGGACGTGTCCATCCGGTACCTGAATGACGAGGACCGGCTCCGGCGCATGTCCCTCATCGATGAGTCGGACGGGAAAAAAATCCGCATGGCCCACCTGGCCATGGTGGGCTCCCACTCCGTCAACGGCGTGGCCGAACTGCACAGCCGTCTGCTCCAGGAAAGAGCGTTCAAGGACTTCTTCGATCTGTTCCCGGAAAAATTCAACAACAAGACCAACGGCATCACCCCCCGCCGCTGGCTGCTGGCCTCCAACCCCGAATTGTCAGATCTGATAACCCGCCATATCGGCAGGGAATGGATTAAAGACCTGGACCGGCTGCGGGACCTTGAACCGTTGAGCGGCGATCCGGAATTCCAGGCGTCCTGGCAGGCGGCCAAACTGAAAAACAAGGAGCATCTGGCCGACATCATCCACGAGTTGACGGACATGTTCATCGAACCCCACTCCATTTTCGACATCCAGGTCAAGCGGATTCACGAATACAAACGGCAGCTCCTGAATATCCTTCATGTGATTTACTGCTGGATCAAACTGAAGTCGGACCATGGCTTTGCCATGCATCCCCGAACCTTCATTTTCGGGGGCAAGGCCGCTCCCGGTTATCATACGGCCAAACAGATCATTCAATTTATCTGCCATGTGGCCGATATGCTCAACCGCGACAAGCAGACCAACCAGACGATCAAGGTCGTATTCATTCCCAATTACCGGGTTTCCCTGGCGGAACGGATTTTCCCGGCCGCCGATGTCTCCGAGCAGATTTCAACCGCCGGTTTTGAGGCTTCCGGCACCTCCAACATGAAATTCGCCTTAAACGGCGCGCTGACCATCGGCACCCTGGACGGCGCCAACATAGAGATGAAGGACGAAGTCGGCCAGGACAATATTTTCATTTTCGGTCTTACCGCGGAGGAGGTGGAGAACATGCACGGGTCCTATTCGCCGCGGGAATATTACCAGAAGGATCCCGTATTAAAACAGGCCATCGACCTGATTCAGCACGATTTCTTCAACCTGGAACAGCCCGGCCTCTTCCAGCCGCTGGTGAATCTTCTGCTCACGGAAGACCGGTACAAAATTATGGCGGATTTTGAATCCTACCATCTCGCCCAGATGCGGATTGACGGGCTTTACCGGGACCAGAAGGAATGGACGCGAAAAGCCGTCCTCAACGTCGCCCGGATGGGGAGATTCTCCTCCGACCGGACCATCATGGAATACAACCGTGACATCTGGCAGGCCAGGCCCCTGACCATCACCCAGAACGGGAAGAAGTAAGCGGCGCAGCCCACTTTGCTGCCCATGTACCTGAAAAATATCGACAATGTTCTATCGCCAGTAGTCGCCGCGCCTGGCATGAATAGAAACGACATTTACAAACAAGACGGCCGTTGTTAAAATTAAAAAATATATTGGGACAGTAGTGTCCGGTTAATTTTCGAATAAATTTAGCTGGATAGGTCCGTTAGTAATTGGTTTTTGGTATTCAGTCGTTGTGAACACCTGTAAAATGGGCTTTCTCTCAAAAAGAGTAATACTTAAAATCTGTAAAATTGTGTAGAGGCTGAGGTCAATCTTCATTCGCTTCTTCATGATCGCAACCAGGACATAAACGGATATGGCGATCCAGATTTGTGTTTTGACCGCGTTGTCAGTGGTTCCGTAAAAAGCTTTGATCCTCAGGTGCTGTTTGATCCATTTAAAGAATATTTCGATTCGCCAACGACACCTGTAAAGCCCGGCTATTGTCAAGGCTGGCAGGGTAAGTTGGTTTGTCATAAAATTTAAGAGCATCCCGGTATCCGCGTCGAAATACTTTACGCGACGAAGCTTTTCAGGATAAGCTTTATGAGAATAAAGGCCGGATAATAGGATAACCTGATCGCATTTAACGCCCTTAGCGCTATCAACCTTGTTGGAATACAATCTGCGGAAGTCAGTGTTGGATTTTTTTCGAATTACAAAAAACGACGCCCCTTGATGGAAACGATAAAGGCGTGCAAAATCCAAGTAAGCACGATCCATAACATATATTGCCCCTGGCTCTGGAATAATTTTATCAAGGATGTTGACGTCATGAACCTTGGCCTCGGTTATATCAACGAATGAGGGGATGTTGCCACGTAAGTCAAGTAGCGCATGGAGTTTGATCCCTGCTTTGGTTGCCCGGAAACGAGCCCATGGAAAAACCGAAAGGCATAAATCGATTGTTGACGCATCAAGCGCATATGCGGTCTCTTTCAGTTCGAGGCCGAAGTCTTCGCCTATATACAGCTGACGAGCCTGGTCAATCAAATGCATGGCAAAATCACCGTATATTCGCCAATCTCTTTTCTCGTTGGCATCGCCAATCGTGCTTCGGGAGACGTTCCCCTTTATGCCCATGTGATAAAGCTTTTCTTGCATTGACCGAAGGCAGCACTCGATATCACGTAAACTTTCACGGTAGGTGAGTTGGGCAAACGCCATACACATAAATTGATCCAGGCAGGTAAAGGTTCGTACGCCTTTGTTGCCATTATATCGATTAACGCATTGACGGAATTTGTGCATTGGTAAAAAATCTAAAATTTGTGAAAATACTGTACGGCCATGGTTCATGGGAATATCCTTTCGTTTTAAGGTTCGAAAGGATTATGTCCCATGGCCGCCAAATTTCAAATCGATAACAGTCTTTGTTGTCGTTATTCTCTAATATTATAATTAGTTACAGGCTTTTTTTAAAAATAAACCGGACACTACTGATATTGGGATAATAATCTGCCCTATCACGCCTGTTGGTCTGAACAATGATTTGGAAGGAGAAAAAATGAAAGCGTCAAAATCTTTAATCTTTTTTTGTGGATTTCTTTTAGCCGGCTGGACAGCTTATGGAGCCACCATCAATGTTCCGGGTGATTATCCTACCATCCAGGCAGGTTTAAATGCAGCCTCCGCCGGCGATACCGTGCTGGTCGCCGACGGAACCTACACGGAGAATATCGTCTGGCCGCAAACGGATAACATTACCCTTATCAGCGCAAATGGGTCCGATACGACTGTCATCGATGGCAGCGGCGCCCAGGAAAGCTGCATCTTTATCGGCAATGGACAGCAAGGGGTAAAATTAGATGGTTTTACCCTACAAAACGGTTACGGTTCCATTCCGACATTTCATTCAGAAATCAAATTCGGCGGCGGAATACTGGTTGATGAAGACGTTACGGCCATTATTGCCAATAGTCACATTATCAATAATGGACGCGATGAAGGAGAATACAGCGGCGGCGTTTTTGTCAGCATCAATTCCGACGTGACGATTGAATCCTGTATTGTGGCTGATAATGATGCGGCGGGAATTTATTACCGGAGTTTTTCATCCAATGGCGCTGTTCGGAACTGTTTAATAATAAATAACGGCGTTGCAGCCACGGACTACCTCTGGCAAGGATCAGGAATATATACTCAAAGCAGCCCGATTCAGATCTATAATAATTCGATAGCCAACAACGCCGGACACGGCCTCTTATTTTACACCCCATTGCCGACAGTAAAGAACAATATTATTTCGGGAAACAACGGGTATGCCATGTTTTCAGGCCAACCATCATCTAATGAAATGCTTACCTATAACAATTTGTGGATGAATAGCCAGGGCGATTACTTTGTAATATATAATCCCGAAGATGACGTTTTCATTGTCGGCACGAACGGAAATATTTCCTCCGACCCGCTCTTTGTGGGCGGCGCTCCGTTCGATTATCACCTGACGCAAGGCTCCCCCTGCCGGAACACCGGGACTTCAGCAGGCGCGCCGAATGTTGATTTTGAGGGAGACGCAAGGCCCTCCGGAGCGGGATTTGATATGGGGGCTGATGAATTTTTAGAGCCTGACCAGGATACGGACAACGATGGGACGATGGACAGCAACGACGGTTGCCCCCTTGACCCTAACAAAATAACGCCGGGAATCTGCGGCTGCGGCATACCGGATACGGATTCGGACGGGGACGGGACACCGGACTGCGTTGACACTTGCCCGGATGACCCGGATAAAATCGTACCCGGTGACTGCGGCTGCGGCATACCGGATAAGGATTCGGATGGCGACGGTACGCCGGACTGTAATGACGGCTGCCCCGCCGACCCCGGTAAAATCGAACCCGGTGTCTGTGGCTGTGGTGTTGTAGATTCAGGCGCCGACAGGGACGGTGACGGAACACCGGACTGCGTTGACGGCTGTCCGGACGACCCGGACAAGCTCACGCCCGGCGCCTGCGGTTGCGGCATAAGTGATGTGGATACGGACGGGGACGGGACGCCTGACTGTTCCGATGATACCCCGAACGGCGTATGGAACGACTATAATGATGACAACGCTGCTTTTTGTATAACGAACAAGGATAGATCGTGCGTAGCCACGATCTTATCCGGTGGTTGAACAAGCCCGGAGCGCCCGGCTAGTCCTTATTATATGCAGATATCTTTTTTCAGGTAGAGAGCAACCGGAGTCGA